>NZ_JBEYER010000075.1:0-38188 GCF_040634005.1 Micromonospora sp. NPDC007271 | reverse complement strand
CTGCGCCATGCTATGGCCGCTGCGTAGTGGGGTGTCAAGTGTCAGATGCCCCAGTCGGTGAACTCGCCGCTATCGCCGGGTAGGATCTGCGCCGAGTGGTTTGCGAGGAAGGACGGCCGGTGAACGACGACGTTCCCGTTGTCAGCGCGGGAAAGAGGACAGGCCGACGGTCCGGTCCCACTGTCAGTCACCGGCTCATCCTGGACATCGCCCGCGGCCAGTTCGCCGAACACGGCTACGAGGGCACCACGATGCGGACCATCGCGCAGGAGGCCGGCGTCGACAGCGCGTTGATCCACCACTTCTTCCTCACCAAGGAGGGGCTCTTCGAGGCGGCGGTGCGGGGCGCGCTGAACCCTCCGGACCTGGTCTCGCGAGTGATGGCCGGCCCCCGGGGCAGGGCCGGTGAGCGCACCGTCGAGTTCTTCTTCACCTACTGGGACGAGCCGGAGGCCCGGGAGCGGCTCACCGCCGTGCTCCGCTCGGCCACCGAGAACGACGAGGCCGCGGAGGCGCTGCGCGGGTTCCTCGGCGACGTGGTGATCCTGCCGTTGGCCGAGGCGCTGGGGCGTCCGGAGCCCAGGCTGCGCGCCGCGCTGGTCGGCTCCCACCTGATCGGTCTCGCCACCAGCCGGTACGTCTACCGCGTGCCGGAGCTGGCCGCGCTGACGCCGGCCGCGCTCGCCGCCGGTACCGGAAAGGCGATCCAGACCTACCTCGCCGGGCTCCTCTGACCGTCGCCGCGCCGCGTCGACGCTCCGCCCGGCCAGGTCCACCTCCCGCCGCCCGTTCACTCTCGGTAAGGGGCTGAGCGCGTCGCGGTGTCCGCGCTGCCGGCCCGGGGGTCGCCCATCCGACCCGAGATCGTCCGCCGCCACGGCTTGACGTACGAGGCGCGCTCCCTAGAATTCATCAGGTAGAGATGTCATCAGGAGGGGAAGACGGGGCGATCTCTCGCCGATGCCGCCCCACCTGGGGCCAGAGCGAGATCCGCCGACTTGGAGGCGTCCGTGTCCGCAGGCCAACGCGAGGAGATTCTCCGCCGACTCACCAGCTACGTACGGCAGGAGCTGTTGCGGGAGCAGGACGACGGGGTCGCCAGCGAGCTGCGCGCCGACTCCCCGCTGCTCGAATGGGGAGTCCTGAACTCGATGAACACCGCTCGGCTCATCTCGTTCCTGCGGGAGGAGCTGGCGGTGGAGGTGCCCCCCACACACATCACCGGCCGCCACTTCCACAGCCTCAACACCGTCACCGACCTGGTGTTGTCGCTGCCGAAAACCTGACGACGGCCGACGGTCCCAGCCAACGGAGGGCGACGTGGAAGCAGAGTTCGACATCGGCATCATCGGGGGCGGCCCAGCCGGCTCGACCGCGGCGTCCTACCTGGCGAAGGCGGGTCTGTCGGTCGTGGTCTTCGAAGGGGAGCGGTTCCCCCGGGAGCACGTGGGCGAATCGCTGGTTCCGGCCACGACACCGGTGCTGCTGGAGATCGGCGCGATGGACGCGGTCGAGGCCGCGGGTTTCCCGAAGAAGTACGGCGCCGCCTGGACGTCCGCCGAGACCCGCCCGGTGAGCCACCTCGGGTTCACCAACCTCACCCACGACTTTCGGCTCGCCGAAGTCATGTTCAACGAGCGGGACCAGGCCGGGGTGGACCGTGACTACACGTTCCACGTCGACCGGGGACGGTTCGACCAGATCCTGCTCGAACACGCCGCCAAGCTGGGTGCCACCGTCCACGAGGGCGCGCGGGTCAACCGGGTCGACTTCGACGGCGAGCTGCCCGTGCTGGCGGTCCGCACCGGCGACCAGCACCGTGAGGTGCCGGTGCGGATGGTGGTCGACGCCAGCGGCCGGCACACCGCGCTGGGCAACCAGTTGAAGGTCAAGGTCGCTGATCCGGTCTTCAACCAGTACGCGATCCACACCTGGTTCGACGGCTTCGACCGCCAGGCGCTCTCGGTCGACAAGACCAAGGCCGACTACATCTTCATCCACTTCCTGCCGCTCACCGACAGCTGGGTCTGGCAGATCCCGATCACCGAGACGATCACCTCGGTCGGCGTGGTGACCCAGAAGAAGCGGTTCGCCGCCGCCGCCCGTACCGACCTCGACGCCTTCTTCTGGGAGTGCGTCGGCAGCCGGCCGGAGCTGCTCACCGCGCTGCGCGGCGCCAAGCAGGTCCGGCCGTTCAAGTCCGAGGGCGACTACAGCTACGCGATGCGACAGATCTGCGGCGACAACTTCGTGATGATCGGCGACGCGGCCCGCTTCGTCGACCCGATCTTCTCGACCGGGGTCAGTATCGCCCTCAACAGCGCCCGACTCGCCTGTCGGGACATCGTGGCGGCGGCGCAGGCCGGGGACTTCAAGCGGGAACGGTTCACGACGTACGAGACCCTGCTGCGCCGCGGGGTGCGCAACTGGTACGAGTTCATCTCGGTCTACTACCGGTTGAACATCCTCTTCACCGCCTTCGTGCAGGATCCGCGGTACCGCCTGGACGTGCTGAAGATGTTGCAGGGCAACATGTACGACGAGGCCGAGCCGGTCGCGCTGGTCCAGATGCGGGAAGTGATCCGAGCCGTCGAGCAGGACCCCGAGCACCTCTGGCATCCCTATCTCGGCGAGCTCTCCGCCCCCGCGGCAGCGCCGATCTTCTGACCGTACCGGGCCCCCGACGGCCCGCGAGGAGGACCTTGTGACCGCACCCAGCGAGTTTCGTGACCTCACCGTCGACCATGTCGAGTTCTACGTGGCCGACGCCGCCACGAGCGCCTGCGATCTGGTCCTGCGCTACGGCTTCACCGCGGTCGGCGCCCGCGACGTCCCGGGCGACCACCGGTCGGTTCTGCTCCGGCAGGGCCCGAGCGTGTTCGTGCTGACCGAGGGCCGCGACGACGACCACCCGGCGACCCTGTACGTGCAACGGCACGGTGACGGGGTCGGGAACATCGCGATGCGCACACCGGACGCGGTGGGGGCGCTGCGGGCCGCAGTCGCCCGGGGCGGCCGGGTGGTGGCGGAGCCGGCCGCGCAGGACGGCTTCGTGACCTCGGCGATCGGGGCCTTCGGCGACGTGACCCACACCTTCGTGCAACGCCCCGCCGGCGCGGGGGACGGCGCGTTGCCCGGCTTCACCGGGGAGGCGCCGGTCGAGGTCCCCGGCGCCGACCGGCCGCTGCCCCTGCCCCTGCTGACCGGGGTCGACCACTTCGCGGTCTGCCTGGAACCGGGCACGCTCGGGACGACGGTGGACTACTACACGGATGTCCTCGCCTTCGAGGTCACCTTCGAGGAGCGGATCGCGGTCGGCACGCAGGCGATGTTCTCGAAGGTCGTACAGAGCCCGTGCCGCGGGGTGACGTTCACCCTGATCGAGCCGGACACCAGCGGCTCCACCGGCCAGATCGACGACTTCCTCAAGGAGCACGACGGCGCGGGTGTCCAGCACATCGCGCTGGGCAGCGAGGACATCGTGGCGTCGATCGGCGCGCTGATGTCCCGCGGCGTCGAGTTCCTCGCCACCCCCGGCGCCTACTACGACCTGCTCGGCCGCCGACTCGACCTCAGCCGCTACGACGTGGAGCAGTTGCGCGCCCGCGGCATCCTGGTCGACGAGGACCACGACGGGCAGCTCTTCCAGATTTTCGCGCGGTCCACCCATCCGCGGCGGACGTTCTTCTTCGAGGTGATCGAGCGGCTGGGTGCCCGTACCTTCGGCAGCGGCAACATCAAGGCCCTCTACGAGGCGGTCGAGGCGGAGCGGATCAAGACCCAGGGCCAGCTGTGACCGCCGAGGCCCTGCCGGACGCCGCCACCGCGGCGGTGGGCGCCGGGGCGACCCCGCGCCTGATCCTGGACCGGCGGGACCTGCACGAGTCGCTGGGCGACCCGCTGTTCGACTCCATGAACCTGCTCAACGAGATCGCCAACCGGTTCCCGGAGGCGATCTCGTTCGCCGCGGGCCGGCCGTACGAGGAGTTCTTCGACGTCGAGGACGTGCACCGCTACCTGCGCCGGTTCTGCCGCTACCTGCGCGCCGAGCGGGGGTACGACGAGCGGCAGGTCAACCGGGCGCTCATGCAGTACGGCCGCACCAAGGGCGTCATCCACGAGCTGGTGGCCCGCAACCTGGCGGTGGACGAGGGCATCCACGTCGACCCGGAGGCGGTGGTGGTCACCGTCGGCGCGCAGGAAGGAATGAATCTGCTGCTGCGGGCGCTGCGCGCCGACGTCCGCGACGTGCTGCTCGCCGTCTCGCCGAACTACGTCGGCATCCGGGGCGCCGCCCAGCTGGTCGACATGCCGGTGCTGCCGGTCGACGGCGGCGACCGCGGCGTCGACCTCGCCCACCTCGCGACGGTGGTGGCGGCGGCGCGTGCGGCCGGCCAGCGCCCCCGAGCCCTCTACCTGGTGCCCGACTTCGCCAACCCGTCGGGACTGAGCATCGACCGGGGGCACCGGCTGGCGCTGCTGCGGGCCGCCGCCGAGCTGGACATCCTGCTGCTCGAGGACAACCCGTACGGGCTGTTCCACGCCGGCGGGGAGCGGCCGCCGACGCTCAAGGCGCTCGACCGGCACCAGCGGGTCGTCTACCTCGGCTCGTTCGCCAAGACCGGGATGCCGGGCGCGCGGGTCGGTTACCTGGTCGCCGACCAGGTGGTGCGGGTGGAGGGCCGGCAGGTGGGACTGCTCGCCGACGAGCTTTCCAAGATCAAGAGCATGCTCACCGTCAACACCTCCCCGCTCGCCCAGGCCGTCGTCGCCGGCAAGCTGCTGACGTACGACCACAGCCTGGTCCGGGCCAACGAACGCGAGGCGGTGGCCTACCGGCGCAACCTGCGGCGGCTCCTCGACGGGCTGGCCGCCCGGTTCCCCGGCGCCGGGCGGCACCCGGCCGCCGTGCGGTGGAACGCCCCCACCGGCGGCTTCTTCGCCGTGCTCACCGTTCCCTTCACCGCCGACGACGCGCTGCTCGAAACCTGCGCCCGCGACTTCGGCGTGCTCTGGACGCCGATGCACCACTTCTACGGCGACGGCGACGGCGGCGGGCGGCGGCAGATTCGACTGTCGATCAGCCTGCTCACCCCGGAGCAGATCGACCGAGGGTTGGACCGGCTGGCCACCTTCATCCACGACAGGAGCCGGACGTGACCGCTCCCATCCCGCCGCTCGGCGCCGACCTGCTGGTCACGCTGCTCGCCCAGCTCGCCGCGCTGCTCCTGCTCGGCCTGCTGCTCGGGCGGCTCGCCGCCCGCTTCGGACTGCCGGCGATCGTGGGGGAGCTGATCGCGGGCATGATCCTCGGCCCCTCGCTGCTGGGCAACCTCGTGCCGGCGGCCCACTCGTGGCTGTTCCCGCCGGACCCGGACCAGATGCACCTGCTCGACGCGGTGGCGCAGCTCGGCGTCCTGCTCCTGGTCGGGGTGGCCGGCACCTCACTGGACACCAAGGTGCTGCGTCGCCGGGGCACCTCGGCCGCCCGGATCAGCGTCGGTGGACTGCTGGTGACGATCACCTTCGGCGTGCTGATCGGGCTGTCGGCGCCGGCGGCCCTGATCCCGGACACCACCGAACGCCCGGTCTTCACCGTCTTCCTCGCCGTCGCGATGTGCCTCACCGCCATCCCGGTGATCGCCAAGACGCTCGCCGACATGAAGCTGATCCACCGCGACGTGGGGCAGCTCATCATGACGGCCGGGATGGTGGACGACACGGTCGGCTGGTTCCTGCTCTCCATCGTCTCCGCGATGGCGACCGTGGGCCTGCACGCGGCCCAGGTCACCCGGTCGGTGCTCTACCTCGTGGGCTTCGTGCTGTTCGCCTTCCTGATCGCCCGGCCGCTGGTACGCCGGGTGCTGCGGCTGGCCGGCCGATCCGCCGAGGGCGGCCCGATCCTGACCACCAGCGTGGTCATCATCCTGGCGGGCGCCCTGACCACCCAGGCCCTGCACATGGAGGCGGTCTTCGGCGCCTTCATCGCCGGGATCCTGATCGGCGAGCTTCCCCTGGAGCAGCGGCAACGTCTCGCCCCGCTGCGCACCGTCGTCCTGTCGGTGCTCGCGCCGATCTTCCTCGCCACCGCCGGGCTCCGGATGGACCTGGCCGTCCTGCTCGACCCACCGGTCCTGCTCGCGGCGGTGGTGGTGCTGTCGGCGGCGATCGTCGGCAAGTTCGTGGGCGCCTATGCCGGCGCCCGGTGGAGCCGGCTCGGCCACTGGGAGGGGCTGGCGGTCGGGGCGGGCATGAACGCACGCGGCGTCGTCGAGATCGTGGTGGCGATGGTGGGCCTGCGACTCGGCGTCCTGGACATCTCCTCGTTCACCATCATCGCGCTGGTGGCGATGGTCACCTCGCTGATGGCGCCGCCGCTGCTGCGGTTCGCCATGTCCCGGGTGGCCGCGCGCGAGGAGGAGATGCTGCGCAAGGCCGACCACGACGCGGCCTGGTCCACGGCCCCGCCGGTGTCGGCACCGCAGCAGGAGTGACCGGCTCCGCGGCCGGTCGGCGCCGACCGACCCCGGAGCCGGGGCCGGTCAGCGGGGGCCGGCCGGCCAGACCCGCCGGGTGGGGCGGCTGTCCGTGACCGGCAACTCCCGGGTGGCCGCCCAGACCCGTCGCCAGCTCGCCCCCTGCGGGCCGACGGTGCGGGTGGTGGCGGCCCGCGGCGTCAGCCGCAGCGACCGGTACCAGCCCAGCTCCTCCTCGGACCAGAGCCGTGCCACGGCGGTGACGATCCGCTGGTGGAAGTCGCGCGGGCTCTCTCCCTCCGCCGGCCACAACGGCCGCCCGTAGCGCACGACGACGCCGGGGCGGCCCGGCATCGGCCAGTTGCGCCCCCGGGGCATGGCCGCGAAGGTGCCCCGCAACGCGATGGGGACCGCTGGAATGTTGCGGGAGCAGCAGAGGTGGGCGGCGCCCAGCCGCATGCCGCTCATCCAGCCGTCCTGCGAGCGGCTGCTCTCGGGGAAGAGCAGCAGGCTCCAGCCCTCGCCGAGCAGGGTGGGAGCAAGGCTGCGCTGCCGCCGGTCGCTGTGCCGCTCGATCGGGAACGCGTTGAAGACCAGGGAGGTCACCACGGCCCGCCAGCGGGCGTCGAAGAAGTAGTCGGCGGCCGCGCCCACGGCGACGCGGTGCGCGAACCGGCGCGGCACCGACCCGAGGATCAGCGGTGCGTCCAGGTGGCTGGCGTGGTTGGCAACGAAGATCACCGGGCCGGGCACCCCGTCGAGGTACTCGGTGCCGCGTACCACCGGCCGGGTCTGCGTCCACGCGACCGACTTGAGCACGCCGCGTTGGAGGCCGAAGCGGACCACCCGCGCCGCCCGGGTGCGCGCCCAGGCGGTGGGGAACTGGGTGGGCTCCGGTGCCAGCTCGTACGGCTCCGCCGAGCGCGGTGTGGTCGAGCGACCCCGCCAGTCGCGCCGGCCGCGGAGGTTCTTGAACTCGCGGATCAGCCCCATGCCGCCTCCTCGCCTCCGCTCATCGCACGTCCGCCAGGGTCAGTGGCGGCGCGTGCAGGTAGGTGATGCTGGGGCTCGACCCGACGGTGTCACGGGCCATCTCCAGCGCGTCGTTGAGCGTCGACGCGGCGCGGAAACCCATCCGCGCCGCGGTCCGCCGGTCGGCACCGACGAAGATGACGTCGCCCAGGTGCTCCATCGCGTGCGCGCCCCAGTACCACATGTAGAACGGGTGCACGCCGTGGTAGGCGTAGCTCTTCCGGTACAGGTGGACGTACCACGGGTCGGTGGCGTACTGCTGCTCGTACTTGGTCTCGATCGCCACCGGGTCGGTCGTCTCGCTGAGGACCTCTTCGAAGAAGTCGATGTAGCTCGGGTGGTGCACCGGGTGGAACTCGTTGGGCATCGGGTGGTAGAAGATCGCCACCCCGCCCGGCCGCACGATCGGCTGGTTGCGGTAGAGGTTGAAGAAGTAGCCGAGCCCGAGCGACATCACCAGGATCGGATTCATGATGGAGTTGACGTTGTACGGGCAGATGTAGGGCAGTCCCCACACCCCGATGTCGCTCTGCCCCGGCACCTCGGTCAACTGCTGCCGGTGCACGTTGGCCAGGGTGAGCGGGTGCACCGACGCCGGTGCCCCGGCGTGCACCCCGGTCACCCCGTACGGGGCGTTGTTGCGTTGCCACAGCTGCCTGCGCAGCTTCGGCGGGGTGAGGTCGTTGGCGCGCTTGACCGCCAGGTAGGCGGCCTGGTCGGCGAGGCGCCACTCCCACTCCCGGCGGTTGAGGAAGCCAAGTTGCGTGGGAAAGGCGTCGGAGTTGACCGTCGTCTCGACGGTGAACACCTTGACGTGGTCGTTGAGGACGTCGGCCATCCGGTCGTACGAGTGGTGCATGGCGGAGTTGGCCGGGTCGTTGAACGAGCGCGAGTGGCGCAGCGTGTGCACGTTGTGGTGGTGCCGCAGGCTGCGGTACGAGGCCAGGCCGACGGTGACCGACTTGCTGCCGCCGCTCATCGCGGTGAGGTTGACGTTGACGTAGACGATCAGGTCGCTCTCCGCGGCCCGCCGGTTGATCTCGACGTCCTCGCCGTGCCGGGTGGTGCCCAGGTGGGTCAGCCCGTCCGGGTCCTCCGCGTCGTGGTTGCGCAGGTGCGCCGGGAAGAAGGCCCGGAAGACCCGTTCGCCGACGATGCGTTTGAGCTCGGCCGGGGTCATCCGCCGGTGCAGCGAGTTCGCGGCGACGAGTTCGACGTCGTCGACGCCGGCCTCGGCGGCGAACTCCAGCACCTGCTCGATGACCCGCTGCCGGATGTCGGGCGGGCGCATCTGCGGCAGCGGGATGGAGATGTCGTCGAAGACGATGGTCAGCCGCATGCCGGCCCGCAGCAGCGCAGGCAGCGGTTCGGCGTCGACGGGGTGGAGCAGCGCCCGCCGGATGGCGGCGTCGACGTCCGGCAGCGCCGGCAGCGAGTCCGGCGGGTAGACCACCCGGGTCCCGAGCGGGAACCGCTCCAGGCGGAACCCGTCGCCCTCGTGCACCAGCAGGGACGGGGTCCGCTCGTCGACTTCCAGCACGAATCCGGGTCTGCTCATGGGATGTCCCTCTCCTGTGGCCCTCGGGTTGCCCCGGCTAGTTACGCCTCGGATCGAAGGCGACCTTGATGGTGCCGAGCTCGCCGGCGCGTGCGGCGTGGCCGATCGCCTCGCGCCACCGCGACAGCGAGTAGACGGCGTTGACGTAGCCGTCCAGGGGTGCCGCCGCGGCCAGCGTCAGCGCCTCCGCGAACTGGCCGGCCCGGTCGGCCGGCTCGTCACCCGGCTCCGCCACGCCGCTGCCGTCCGCCGCGCCGGCGGCGTCGGCCGTGCTGGCACCGTCCGCGCCCTCCGGCACGCCGCGCCCGTCGGAGGCGTACGAGCCGACGAGGCGCAGTTCGCGGAACCAGACCGGGGTCAGGTCCACCCGGCCGGAGGGCATGCCGGAGAGGACGACCGTGCCGCCGGCCCGCACCAGGCGCAGCGCCGTGTCGAGGCCGCTGGCCGCGCCGCTGCACTCGTACGCCAGGTCGGCGCCGCCGAGCAGGAACTCGGGGCCGAGCACCGGGTGCTCCAGGGTGCCGCCGCAGGCCCGGCGCAGCGCCCGGGCCGCGCGGGACGGCTCGAACACCTCGGTGGCGCCCAGGGCCCGGGCGCGTTCCCGCTGGTGGCCGTGCTTGGCGATGACGTAGATCGGCCCGACCCGGGTGGCCGCCCGCAGGGCCAGCACGGTCAGCAGCCCCACCGTGCCCGCGCCGACCACGAGGGCAGCGGCGCCGTCCGGGATCGCGACCCGCCGTACCGAGTGGATGGCACAGGCGAGCGGCTCGGTCAGCACCGCCCGGTGGTCGTCGAGCCCGTCGGGCACGGGGTGGAGCTGGCTGGCGTGGGCGAGCATCCGCCGGCTCCAGCCGCCGCCGGTGTCGGTGCAGAATCCGGTCTGCAGGCCGGCGGCCAGCCGACCGCCGGTGATCCGGTCGCACCGGCTGTGTCGGCCCACCTGGCACCAGCGGCACGGGGGCACCGCCCGGGCCACGCAGGAGAGCACCGGGTCGACCACCACGCGGGTCCCCCTGGCCAGGCCGGGAAGGTCGTCGAGGGTCTCGGCGACCACCTCGTGCCCGGGCACGAACGGCATCGACACGAGCGCGCCCAGGTAGGGCGAGGAACGGCCGGTGAGCAGGCTCAGGTCGGAGCCGCAGATGCCGGAGAGCAGCGGCTTGAGCCGGGTCCAGCCGGTCGCCGGGCGGGCCGGCTCGGCGTGGTTGACCAGCCGCAGCGGCGCGACGTTGGTGGCGAGCGCCCCGGACATCCGGGCGCCGAACCGGGTGGAACTGGCTCCGCGGACGGTGAGGAACCGGGCCGGGGAGCGGCGGTACTCCAGCGCCAGCATCAGTGCTCCCTCCCGCCGACGCCGCCGCCGGTGGAGACGGCGGCGATCTCGAGCATCGTCTCGACCGGCCCCTGGGTGTGGCCGCCCCACTCGGCCACCGGCCAGTTCGCCCGCTTGGCGTGCCGGAACAGCCGCGGGTCCGGGTTGACCGCCACCGGGTTGCCGACCCCTTCCAGCAGCGGCCGGTCGGAATAGCTGTCGCCGTAGGCGTACGAGCGGGTCAGGTCGGCGCCGACCCGCTCGGCGTACCCGCGGACCCAGGCCATCCGCGCCTCCCCGACCAGGGGCGGCGCCGCCAGGAAGCCGGTCAGCACGCCGTCGCGGGTGTGCAGCCGGCTCGACACCACCTCGTCGAAGAGAGGGGCGAGCGACTCGATCAGGATGTCGGCGGAGCCGGTGATGAGGATCGTGCGGTGGCCGGCGGCGCGGTGGGCCCGGATCCGCCGGATCGCCTCCGGCATGGCCCGGCGCAGCAGCGCGTCGCCGACCCGCTCGCGGACCAGTTCCCGCAGTGCCTCCTCCGACGCCCCGGCGTACCGGCGCATGAAGGTCCTGATGAACTCGCCGCGGCTGCGGTGCTCGGCCCGCAGGTAGCGGGGGGTGGCGGCGGCGAGTGCGGCGATCTCCCCGGCCCAGCCGCCGGTACGCCGGTCCAGCAGGCGGGCCCAGAGGAACGACTCGATGAGGTTGGAGGCGACCACCGTGCCCTCCAGGTCGAAGACGGCGACGATGTCGCCGCCGCGGGGCAGCGCCGCGGCGCCGGCCGCCGGTCTGCGGGTGACCTGCTGGCGCAGCAGCGCCGTGATGCTGGGGCAGTGCACCTCCTGGAGGTAGTGCGACCAGGACAGGTCGGCCACGTCGAAGCCGAACGCGGCGGCCCGCTCGGCCGGCAGGCGCCGGTGGAGGTCGACCGTCCGGGTGTCGGTGTAGATCGCTTCCACCTCGGCGTAGACACCGTAGAGAGTGGAGAGCCGGCGCAGCAGCTCGACCCGGCGGGACTCCTTGTGCACCTTCGTCATCCACTCGCGGGTCCGGGGCGAGGCCGGCAGCCGCAGCAGGTTGCGCTCGGCCATCGACACGGCCCGCTCACCGGTCCGCAGCATCCGCTCGATCTTCCGCGCCCCGGGGAACCGCCAGGTCGGCACGAGGATGTGCCCGCGGCGCCCGGCGTCGGGCAGGGGATGGCGCCGGAAGTAGCTGCGGATGTTCTCGTCGAGCTGCCGCAGGGTCAGCGGGTTCCGGGCGCCGGTGCCGATGTGGTAATAGGCGGGCCGGCCCGGTTCGGGTTCGACCGCCGCGATCGCCAGGGTGGCGTTGGTGACCAGGTCGATGGGGACGAGGTCGACCACGCCGTCGGGGAGCCCGGGGAAGTCCGGCAGCGCGCCCCGCCCGTACGCCAGGATGATCGGGTCCATCATCTTGAAGGAGTCGAACCAGCCCGGGTACGGGTGCCGCAGGGCGCTCTGGACGATCGCCGGCCGGACCACCGAGACGGCGAGGTTCGCCTCCCGGGCGTACTCCTCGGCGACCCGTTCGCCGAGGGCCTTGGTGAAGGTGTAGACGTCCGGCCAGCCCAGGCTCTGCGCCCGGGTACGGCCGTAGTCGACGAGCCGTTCGGTCACCTGCTCCCGGCGGGCCTTCTCGGCCGCCCGGGCCGTGGTCTGCGGGCCGGCCTTGCCGTGCTCGGCGCGAGCGGCGGCGAGCAGGGCCCGCAGCGCCTCCGGCCGGCGGGAGGCCCGCTCGACCTCCGCCCGGGCGGCGCGGGCCGCCGCGAGTTCGGCCCGCCAGTCCACGTCGTGCTCCAGCGAGTTCTCGGCGACGACGCCCTTGCGGGCGCCGGCCACGTAGGCGGTCGAGACGTGCAGCACGTGCGGCGCGCGCGGCAGGGCTCGCACCGCCTCGTAGAGGTTCACCAGGCCCTCGACGTTGGCCTGGAACGCCTCGTCGATGGGCGGGTCGAAGGAGACCGTCGAGGCGCAGTGGATGACGGTGGTGAGGTTGTCGGGCAGGATCGGCACGCCGTCGGCGAGGTCGCCCTCGACCACCGCGACGCGGCCGGCCATGGCCGCGGCGATCCCGTCGGCGCCGATGCGCCGCCGCAGTGTACGGAAGACCGGCTTGCGGGCCAGGCTGGCGAGCCGTTCGGCGGCCGACGTGGTGCCGCGGGCCCGGATCAGCACCGTCACCCGGGTCGTCGGAAAGTCGGAGAGCAGCCGTTCCAGGGTCGCCTGGCCGAGGAACCCGGTGGCGCCGGTGAGCAGCACGTGAGCCCCGTCGAGGGTCCAGTCGGGCGTCGGCACCGGTTCACCGCCTTCGCGTCGGCGTCGAATTCATCATGTGAGGATACCGCCGATCGGCGGCAGCGCCAGAGCCGAGTTGCCGGAGCGCTCCGGTCAGCGCCAGCGGGCCGCGTCCGGCAACAGCTCGTTCATTGCGCCGGACCGGAACGCCTCCACGGTCAGCGGGGCCGTGCCGAACCCGGCGGCGCGGATCGCGGCCGCCACCCGCTCGTCGGCCCGGACCCGCTCGACCAGGCCGCCGTCCACCTCCACGCGGACCGCGTCACCGAGGTCCCGGACGCGCAGGTCGACCACGCCCTGCGCGGCGAGCAACTGCCGGACCGTCAGCTCGGCCCGCTCCACCCGGGCCAGCCGGGCGGGGGAGATCGGTATCCCGAAGGCGATTCGGCTGGACAGGCAGGCCGCCGCCGGCTTCTCGGCCGTGGCGAGCCCCCAGCGCCGGGCGATCGCCCGCACCTGCGACTTGTCCAGCCCCAGGTCGGCCAGGGGAGTGCGAGCCCCCCGCTCGCCGGCCGCGCGGATGCCCGGCCGGAAACCCGCCCGCACGTCCGAGGCGTTGGTGCCGGTGACCAGGGTCTCGTAGCCGTGCCGGTCGGCCAGTTCCCGGGCCGCGTCGACCAGCGTGCTCTTGCAGAAGTAGCAGCGGCGGGGGCCGTTGTCCCGGTAGCCGGCGACGTCCAGCTCGTCGGTGTGGACGACGTGGTGGGGCACCCCGAGGCCGTCGCAGAAGCTCCGCGCGGCGGCGAGCTCGGCGGCCGGCACCGCCGGCGACGCGGCCGTGACTGCGGCGACCCGGGCCACGCCGAGGGCGCGCACCGCGGCGGCGAGCACCACACTGGAGTCAACTCCGGCGGAGAACAAAACGAGCGTCGTGCCGTATCGTGTGAATTCCTTGACAAGCTGACTGGCGACCAGATGCACGCTGTCCTGGTGTTCCACGAGGGCCACCCTACCGGAAGGAGGTCAATGTGTCCGCACCGGAATTCATCGACCTGGGATTCGCGCGGCTCGACACCGATCGGATCACCCGCACCGGCGACCCGGAGGTGGTGTTCGGCGCGGGCAAGACCGCTACGCAGGTGGTCGCGGCCCTGCGCGCGCTGCGCGCGGCGCATCCGGACACTCCGGTGCTCGCCACCCGGCTCAGCGACGAGGCGCTGCACCGCTGCGCCGCCGAGTTCGGCGAATCCACGGTGGACGTGGCCGGCCGGCTCGTCGTCCTCGGTCCACCCCGGGCCGGCCACGGCCGGGTCGCCGTCGCCTGCGGCGGCACCAGCGACCTGCCCGTGGTCCGCGAGTGCGCGGCGACCGTCGCGGCGTTCGGGTCGGTGCCCGACGTGATCGTCGACGTCGGGGTGGCCGGCCTGCACCGCCTGCTCGGCGAGCGCGACCGGCTGGCCGGCGCCGACGTGGTGGTCGCCGTCGCCGGGATGGAAGCGGCCCTGCCGGCGGTGATCGGCGGCCTGATCGGCGTGCCACTCATCGCCGTGCCGACCAGCGTGGGCTACGGGTGGCACCTGGACGGCCTGACCGCCTGGCTCGGCATGCTGAACAGCTGCGCCCCCGGGGTGCTGACGGTCAACGTCGACAACGGCTTCGGGGCGGGCGTCGCCGCCGCCCGCATCGCCCGCCGCCGGCCCGGACAGGCCACCCATGGCTGAGCCGGGCACCGGGCCGCTGCCGACGGCCGACCGCGACGACGCCCCGCCACCGGCTCTGGCCGGCGGCCGTCCGCAGGTCGCGCCCGAGCCCGCCGGTGACGCGGCGCCGGAACCCGGCGCCGCCGTCTGGATCGACCCCGGCAACGGCGCGGCCGGGGACATGCTGCTCGCCGCCCTGCTCGACGCCGGCGCCGATCTGGCCGCCGTCCGGGCCGGCGTCGACCGGCTCGGCGTGGAGCCCGTCGACCTTCGGGCACGCGAGGTGCGCCGGCACGGCCTGCGGGCCACACAACTGCTGGTCACGGCGCCGGACACCGGCACCCACCGGGGCTTCGCCGAGATCACCGCCCGGATCGCCGCGGCCGGCCTGCCCCGGGCGGTCGAGGCCTTCGCGGTGGCCGCCTTCCGCCGGCTCGCCGAGGCGGAGGCCCGGGTGCACGGCGTACCCGTCGCCGAGATCCACTTCCACGAGGTCGGCGCCCTCGACGCGATCGTCGACCTGGTCGGCTGCGGCCTCGCCCTCGCCGACCTGGACCTGCTCGACGCGCCGATCAGGATGGTCGGCCCAGTGGCGGTCGGGTCGGGCACGGTCCGCACGGCGCACGGGCCACTGCCGGTGCCGGTGCCGGCCGTGCTGGAGATCCTCACCGCGGCCGGCGCGCCGATCGCCGCCCACCCCGCCCGGATGGAGCTCTGCACCCCCTCCGGCGCCGCGCTGCTGGCCACGGTGGCGACCGGTTGGGGGCCGCCGCCAACGCTGGTGCCGCGCGCCGTCGGCGTCGGTGCCGGGTCGCGCGACCCGGCCGGGCACCCCAACGTGCTGCGGGTACTCGTCGGGACGGGCACCGCCCCGGCCGCGGCGGCCCGGCGGTGGCGGGATGTCCCCCTGCACCGGGTGGACAGCACCGTCGACGACCTCGACCCGCGGATCTGGCCAGACCTGCTCGACGCGCTGCGGGCCGCCGGCGCGGCCGACGCCTGGTGCACCCCGGTGCTGATGCGCAAGGGGCGCCCCGGCCAGCAGGTCAGCGTGCTCACCGGCGAGCAGGAACTCGACCTGGTCTGCCACCTGCTCTTCACCCACACCACGACGCTCGGGGTGCGGATCTCCAGTGTCCAGCGCCGGCAGTTGCGGCGGGACCAGGTGGAAGTGCCGTACGCCGGGCGGACCGTGCGGGTCAAACGCGGCTATCTCGGCGACGAGGTGGTGACCGTGCAGCCGGAGTACGACGACGCGCTGGCCGCCGCGCGGCACGCCGGCGTCCCGGTCGACCGGGTCCTGGCCCGGGCACGCCAGGCGGCCGAGACCGCGACCGCCCCCGACACCACGCCCGTTCCCGCCGTCACGCCCGTTCCCGCCGTCACGCCCGTTCCCGCACCACGGCCGGCCCGGGAGGACGGACCGGTCCGGTGATCTGCCTGATGCCGCACTGCGGCTTCCTCTCCTCCACCTCCCGGATGCTGGAGATCTACCACGCGCTGCGGCACCGGCGGGTGCCCGCCCGGATCGCCACCCACGGCGGCACCTACGAGCGGGTGCTGCGCGAGGTCGGCGTCCCGTACGACCAGGTGGGCCCGCGGATGACCGAGAGCCGGTGCGCCCGGTTCATCCGCGACGAGATCGGCATGGGCTTCGTCGGCCAGAGCATGTACACCGACGACGAGCTGCGCCAGTACGTCCGCGCCGAGGTCGCCTACTTCCGGCGGCACCGGGTCCGGGTGGTGGTCACCGGCTTCACCCTCACCACCCTGCTCTCCACCCGGCTCGCCGGAGCGCACCTGGTCACCGAGCACGCCGGCTGCTGGGTGCCGCCGACGTACGAGCGGGGACTGCTGCCGGCCCCGTCGCAGCGGCGGTTCTCCTTCCTCCCGGCCGGCCTGCTGCGCCGCCTCTCGAACACGCTGCCCAACCGGGTCCCCTTCTACTGCGGCGGGTTCAACCGGGTGGCGGCCGAACTCGGCGCGCCCCGGGTGCCGAGCCTCGCCGCGCTCGTCCTCGGCGACCTGACCCTGGTGCCCGAGGTACCGGAGGTCCTCGGCATCCCGGCCGAGGAACTGGCGGCGTGGCACCCGCGCGGCCGGCCCGGCTACCGCCCGCAGACGCGGCTGCGCTACAGCGGGCCGCTCTACGCCCGACTCGACGTCGCCATGCCACCCCGGGTCGCCGAGTTCCTGCGCCGGCCCGACCCGATCGTCTACGTGGCGCTCAACTCCACCGAGCCGGAGCTGGTCCGCAAGGTCGTCGGCGCGGTCCGCGCACTGTCGGTCCGGGTGCTGGTCGCCGCCACCGCCCACGACCTGGCCGACCTGGACGACGGCGAGCAGGTCGTGGTCGGCGGGGTGCTGCCCAGCCACCGCGTGATGCCGGCGGTGCGGTTGGCGATCACCGCCGGAGGGCAGGGCAGCGTCCAGACCGCGATGGCCGCCGGGACGCCGGTGCTGGGCATCCCGTTGCAGCCCGAGCAGGATCTCAACCTGGCTCTGCTGGAACGGGTCGGTGCCGCGCGCCTGATGCCGCTGCGACACGCGGCGACGAGCCGGATGACCGCCGTGGCCGGTCAGATGCTCGCCGACGACTCCTACCGCCGGGCGGCGGCCCGGATCCGCGCCGCCTACGACCGTACGGACGGGCCGGGGAACGCGGCCGAGGCGATCCTCGACCTGCTGGAGCGGCGACCGGCGTAGGGGAGCGGTGGCGGGGACGCGTCCTCCGGCGGGCCGACTCAGCGGTAGTCGTTCTCCTTCAGCTCGATCACCAGGCCCGGCGCTCAGCGATCTTGCCGTCGCGCATGAGGAACACCTCGGCCATCGACATGCGCATCTCGCCGCCCACGGCGCGCTTCGCCGTGCCGGTCAGCTCCGCCATGACGACGTCGCCCTGCTCGACCATGCGTACGACCTCCAGTTCGGGAGGGTCGATGAATACGGGCGCCCCGTCGATGGCCTCCTTGCCGGACAGGCGGAAGGCACCGAAGACGGTCCACTCGATGTCGTCGGTCAGACAGGACAGGATCTGTTCGTGATCGTTCTTGCGGAAGCCGTCCAGGTAGGTGTTGACGGTCTCGAGGTTCCGCGACATGTCTGCTCGCTCCTCTCGGCAAGGAGTCCATGGTGGGGCCGGGGCGCTGCGCGGGCCCAGGCCGTTGACCACCTCAGCATGTCGCAGACGGTCGTCCTCAACGGACCTTCCCACGCCGGTGGCGTCCCCGGAACTCCGGGCGGTCGGCCTGGCCGTCCGGGTCACCGCGTCGCTTCGCCAAGAACCACGGCCGCTCATCGTCCGGCGTTCACGAAGGCAAGGATCTCGTCGAGTCCAGGACGGTAGCCGTCGCTGGTGTCCACCTCGATCTCGGGCACGTCGAGCCGGACGGGCTGGAAGCCGTGGTGGCCGACGGCGTGGGTCTGAAGATCGCCGAGGTACGCGTCGGCGTGGGCCCGCCGGATCAGGTCCTCCTCCTGCCGTCGCTGGATGCGGTCGAAGGCCCGCTGCGCGGCGACCTGGCAGTGCACGACCCGAATGTCGGCAATCGCGATCAACGGCTGGAGGCCGGGGCGCCAGAGGCGGTCCTGGAAAGCTGCCTCGGCGACCGTGGTGACACCTGCGGCCAGGAGCAGCTGCAGCACCTTGAAGAACGTCGGCAGGGTCCGAAGGGTCAACTCGTCGCTCGGTGTGGCGGTGAAGCCGCCGACCGCGTGGACCATGCCCTCCTTGATCTCGTCCCGGCAGATCGCCGGACAGCCGATCCGGCGGGCGAGCAGGTGGGCGAGTGTCGTCTTGCCAGCCCCCGACGGTCCGCTGACGACGACAAGGGTCGGCAGTGTTCTCATCACGTCGTTATAGCGCGGCCGGACGCGTGGCACGGCGCTCGGTAGGGATCAGCTCTGGGCGGTGACGGTCCAGGCCCATCACCCGGTCGCCCGCTCGTCAGCCCACCGGCGGCCCGAGTCCTCAGGGGCATCCGGTTGCAGGGTGCCGTCCACCAGACCAGCGAAGAGCGACTCGAACAACCTATCCGGGTCCACGGCCGCCCGGCCTGCGCGCCTCTCGCTGGCAGCCTCGTACGCGACTCGCACCTCGACGGCCCGGCGCGCCAACGCCGCCACGTCCACCCCGGTGCGGTACAACGATGCCCACAGCTCCTCTTCGAGCGCGATCGCCGCCCCCTCCCACGGCTGCGCCGGCTCCGGCATCTCCCCGTCCTCCTCCTCGGCCTGCCGGTACACCGCCCGCGACCGCGCCCGGGTCGCCAGGCCCATAAAGTCGGTGATCAGGGTGAACGGCCGACGATCAATCGGGAACGCCCACGGCAGCGTCCGACCGATCCGGGCCACCCCGAGCGCCTTAACCAGGTCGAACACCAGATCGTCCGCCGGCTTCCAGGCCGCGCTCCGGTCATCGGTGAGCACGGCGCGCAACGCCGAGCCGTCCGCCCGCAGACCGGCAGAGGCAGACCATTCAGTCAGGTCCGCGACCACCTCGTCGACTCCGCGGCCGACGGGCGCCGGCATGCCCTCCGGCTGATGCCGATACACCCCGCACGGCCCACCGAGGTCCCACAGGTGGGTCAGCGGCCCCACCGCGCCCGGCGTCGCCGCGCACATCACCGCGCAGTCACCATCGCTGACGTACGCGGCAAAGACGGGATGCCCTGTCGACGCCGCCACCGCCTGGCACGGGGCGAGCAGGTCCGGCGGATCCTGCCATCCGCTGGTCTCCACCAGCTGCCACCGGTCGCCCAGTTCGCGCAGCCAATGATGCTGGTGGCCGAACCCACCAATGCCGTCCTGCTCGGCCAGCAGCCCCTGCGGCCGCGCCACCACGACCGTGCCCCAGTAACCCACCAGCCGCAGCCTAGGCCAGCGCTGGTCGCGCGTCCCGACCCGCGACCTGCCCGGCGGCTCAGGGCCGCCGGGCGGCGCAGCAGCAGCTCATTCCTGCTTGTCGAGGAAGGCGAGCGTGACGGCGGCGAAGAGCGGGGAGACGGCGATGTCGTAGTGGGTCAGCCCGGGCAGGATGGCCAGCGCGTGGCCCCCCTTCGGCCGGCTCTCGCCGGCCCAGCCGCCGTCGCGCAGCCCGCCGTCGAGCAGCTTGAAGACCTCGACGTAGTGGCTCGGCGGTGCCATGTCCGCGTCGGCGGCGACGATCAGCGTCGGCACCTGCAGGCCGCGGACCTCCTCGGTGTAGTCGAAGTCCTTCGCCATCGCCTCACCGATCTTGTCCAGCAGCCGGGGGAAGTCCTCGGGCCGCGGGGCGACCCGCTGGTAGAGCTCGTACATCGGGGTGTCCTTCATGAACTCGGCGGCCGCCCCGCTGACCTGGCCCTGCTGCTGGAGCATCTCCGGGTAGATGGCGTCGCGGCGGATGTTGGCCGACGCCGAGACCAGGCGGCCCACCCGGTGCGGATACCTGATCGCGACCTGGAGTGCGACCCCGCCACCGAGGGAGTAGCCGACGACGTCGGGCCGCTCCAGCCCGAGGTGGTCGATGAGTGCGGCGACGTCGTCGGCCATCAGCGCCACGTCGAGCGGCCGGTCGATGTCGGCCGTCCGGCCGTGCCCCTGCAGGTCGACCACGACGACCTGGTGGTGGTCGGTCAGCGCGGGCAGAATGGGCGCGAACATCTCGCCCGAGCAGAGACCTCCGTGCAGCAGGATCATCGGGCGTCCAGTGCCGTGCGTCTCGTAGTACAGGTTGATGCCGTTGACCTCGGCGTACTGCCCCAAGCCGGCGGCGCTCCACTGCGTGGCGGTCATGACGTGCTCCTCACGGGTTCTTCTCGAACTGACGCCGGTACTGACCAGCCGGGCCGCGGAAACTCATCGGTGCCGGCGAGGCGAGTTTCGAGACGCCCGTACCGGAGGATGCTCGACTAGGTTGGGCCAGGTGAGTGATGTGGCGACCAGTGTTTCTGTGGAGGCGCAGCTCGAGGCGTACCGGTCGGAGCTGACCGGCTACTGCTACCGGATGCTGGGGTCCGTCTTCGAGGCCGAGGACGCCGTGCAGGACACCTTCGTGCGGGCCTGGCGCGGCTTCGACCGGTTCGAAGGCCGGTCCGCGCTGCGGTCCTGGCTGTACCGGATCGCGACCAACGTGTGCCTGACGATGCTGTCTAGCGCCCAGCGGCGGGTCCTGCCGATGGATCTCGGCCCGGCCGGGTCCGGCCGCGCCACCGAGCCGGGAGAGCCGCGCCCCGACGAGATCTGGGTGGGCCCGGCGCCGGACAGCCGGGTGCTGCCGGAGAACAGCGACCCGGCCACCGTGGTCGCCGAGCGCGAGTCCGTCCGGCTGGCGTTCGTCGCGGCGCTGCAGCACCTGCCGCCGCGGCAGCGGGCCGTGCTGATCCTGCGCGAGGTGCTGGCCTGGTCGGCGCAGGAGGTGGCCGAGCTGCTCGACACCTCGGTGGCGAGCGTCAACAGCGCCCTGCAGCGGGCCCGGGCCACCCTCGCGGCGGCCGACACCGCCGCGGACGTGTACAAGCCGCTGGACGACGAGCAGAAGGCGCTGCTCGCGCGCTATGTGAAGGCCTTCGAGGCGTACGACCTCGAGGCGCTCACCACGCTGCTGCACGAGGACGTGACCCTGTCGATGCCGCCGCTGCCGCTGTGGCTGCGCGGCCACGACGACATCCACGCCTGGATGGCCGGTACGGGCAGCGGCTGCCGCGGATCGCGTCTGGTGCCGGTCGTGGCCAACGGCATGCCGGCGTTCGGGCAGTACCGGCCCAGCTCCACCGGCTCGGGGCACGACCCGTGGGCCCTGATCGTGCTGGAGCTATCCGCCGGGCGGATCGCGGCGATCACCAACTTCCTCGACACCGCCCGCCTCTTCCCGTTGTTCGGTCTGCCGGCTCGACTCGGGTAGCGCGTCGGCCAGGCCGAGCAGGCCGACGAGTCGCAGCAGGCCGGGATCGGCTCCCCGGATGACCAGCTGCCGGCCGTGCCGCCGCGCGGTCAACCGCAGCCGGGCCAGCGCCTCGACGGTCACCAAATCGGGCCGGTGCACGCCGCCCACGTCGCAGCTGACGATGCCCGGACCACGGCCACGCAGCAGCTCGGCGAGCTCGGCGCACAGGATGGGGATGTCCGCGCGGGTCACCGCCGCGCGGACAACGAAGGAGATCCGGGAGGCCGCCACCCGGATAGGACCGCCCGCCGCCGCGAAACTCATCGCGCTCCAGATGAATTCGGTACGACGCACGGGTCTGCCGGGCATGAACATTCGACGGACACCGCGTTCCGTCGGCGCGCCCGGAGTTGCCGTGCCGCCCGCCATGGTCACGGCCTCCGCCTAGTACGTTGCGCCCGCCCGCCAACATCCTGGCGAAGCTCGCGGCGGGGCGCTATGCTCCGCCGCGATGAACTCCTCTCTCAGATTGGGGGTCCGGTTCGCGCAAGGTGAGTGCTGATGCGCTCCCCGGCCGCGAATGCGGATTCTCGCCTTTCCCTCTGGCGGTGGGTGCGCGAGTACGCCGTGCCGCCCTCCATGATCGAAGCCGCGACCGCTCGTCGTCACGTCGGTGACTGGGCCGGTGCGTGCGCGGCCGCGCGCATCGACGTCGACCTGGACCTACGCGCCATGGCTCGCCGCCACGGCCGGGAACTGGCCGCCCGGCTGCGGGCCGATCTCCGGCACCTCGCGCCGGACCTGCTGCGCTGGCACCTGCCGAGGATCGCCCCTGACGGGCTGCTGCGCCCGGGTCTGACCGTCTCGCTGGCCCGGTACGGCCTGGCGGAACACGACGATGCCGAGCCGGTGCATCTGGTTGCCCGGACGCCACCGGCCTGGGCGGATGCGGGCCAGCGGATCAGCCTGACGCTGTGGGCCGGCTCCCGCGACGAGGGCGACCGCCCGCATCCGCATCCACGTCCCGATCGTCGGTTCCGCCTCGACCTGCACCGCCACCTGTGGGACGTGCGAAGAGCCGACGAACTGCGGAGCCGGTCGGGCGCCCAACAGCTGCCCCCCGACGACGCCGCCGCGATGCGCCCCGATCCGCCATGGGACGCGCTGCGGGAATGCGGCTACGCGGTGCACCGGTGGGCGGCCGAAGCGGCGTTGCTGCTTCACGCCGAGGGCCGGACCAGCGGTGCCGTGGTGGTGCGGCTCGGGCCTCGACGTCGTCTGGTCCTGGACGTCGCTCGGTCCGGAGCGGACCTGCCGTCGCCCGTGGCGCGGATCGCCGGGGCGCCGCGGGCTGGCCGTGTCGCCGGGCTGCCGGTGCTGCCCGACGCGGCGGCCTGGACGGCACCCGACCTGGAGCTGCTGCGCCACGGGCTGATCGAGGTCGACCGGCTTCACCCGCTGGTGGCGTCGGCGCTCGCGCCCGGTCACCCGGTGGCCGGCGCCCCGGCGTCCCCGGGCCCGGCGGCAGCGCCCCGTCTCGTGGCCTGCCGGGGCGCCTGGCACCGCATCGGTCTGGTGAACGGCACGCTCACGCCGCTGGACCACGACCCGGCGGAAATCCGCCGGGAGGAACTGCTGGCCGCGCTGACCGGCACCCCGCTGCCCTGCCTGCGGGCGGTCGGCGAGGCGCAACGCCGACCGGAGTGCCTGCCCGACATCCGCGCCCGCCTGGACCACGGGGACACCGCAGGCGCGCTGGCCGCTGTCGAAGCCCTGCTCGGACCCGATGCGCTCCTGCCCGGTGGGGACCTGCGGGAGGAACTGGAGAACGCCGCGTCGCGGCGGATCACGTACGGCTTGTTCCGAGCCGGGCTGATCGGACCGGGACCTGCCGCCTGCTCTAGGGACTGGCGGCCCAAGCGTGACCGCCGCTCCCACCCACGTCACGCGATCGCCCGCTGACCAGCGGGATCTACACCCATGCCCGGCTCCAGGGCCGGCCCACCACGACCGCACAGGTGATCTCAGATGCCTTCCACCCGTACCTCAATCGAGTCCGCCGGGGTGCCGCAGCTCGACCTCGCCGCCGAACTGCTGGCGCTGCTTTCCAACACCACCACCGAGACCCGCCCCGACCCGCAGTTGGAGGCGTTGACCCTGGCCGTGGCGGCCGACCTGCCGGTGCTGCTGTGGGGCGAGCCGGGAATCGGCAAGACCGCCGCGCTGACGCAGCTCGCCGCATCCCTGGACCTGCCGCTCACGACCGTCATCGCCAGCGTCCACGAGCCGTCCGACTTCGCGGGGCTGCCGGTCGTCGGCGACGACCCGGCGACCCAGGGCGTCCCGATGGCGCCGCCGGACTGGGCCGTGCGCCTGGTACGCGCCGGTCGCGGACTGTTGTTCCTGGACGAACTGTCGACCGCCCCGCCGGCCGTGCAGGCCGCCCTGCTCCGGCTCGTGCTCGAGCGGCGAGTCGGCAGCCTGCTCCTGCCGGCCGGGGTCCGGATCGTGGCCGCCGCCAATCCACGATCATCGGCGGCGGACGGCTGGGAGCTGAGCCCGCCGCTGGCCAACCGCTTCGTCCACCTGCAGTGGACCCGCGACCACGAGACTGTCGTACGCGGTCTGGGCGGGACCTGGCCCCGGGCGGCCCTGCCCCGGCTCGATCCGCAGCGGCTGTCGGAGGCCGTCGCCCTCGCCCGTCGTGCGGTGTGCGGGCTCCTGTCGGCCCGCCCGGGGCTCGTGCACCGACTGCCCACCGGTGAGGCCGGCCGCGGTGGGCCGTGGCCGTCGCCCCGCAGCTGGGAGATGACCCTGCGCCTGATCGCCTTCGCGACCGCGGCCGACGCCTCCCGGGATGTCCTGTCGATGCTGGTCAGAGGCACCGTGGGCGACGGGCCGGGGCTGGAGTTGCTGGCCAGCCTGGACCGGATGGATCTGCCGGACCCCGAGGTGCTGCTCGCCGATCCGGCCGCCGCCGTGCTGCCCGAGCGGGGCGATCTGCGCCAGGCCGTCCTGGACGGTGTGGTGGAGGCGGTGCGCCGGCGCCCGGAGCGGTCCCGCTGGGACGCGGCCTGGGCCGTGCTGGTCCGGGCGTTGGAGACGAGCGCCCCGGACCTGGTGGTCGTGCCCGCGTCCACCCTCGCCCGGCTGCGCCAGGACGACTGGGCGGTGCCCGCGTCGATCGAGCGGCTCGCCGGGGTGGTGTCCCTGTCGCGGCGGGCCGACCGAACGGCGGCCCGGGTGGCGGCGGTCGCGGGGACCGGCCGATGAGCACCGACCACGCCGGGACGCTGGACCGGGACAAGCTTTTCACCGCCCGACTGCACGCCGCGCGGGTCCGGCCCTACCTGGCGACGGCGCTGTTCGCCCTGCACGTGGTGGAGTCGCGGCGGGTGCCCACGATGGCGGTGGACCCACACTGGCGGTGCTACGTCTCGCCGGTGTTCGTGGACCGGACACCCGTGGAGGAACTCGCCGGAGTCTGGGTGCACGAGGTGTCGCACCTGCTGCGTGACCACCACGGGCGCGGCGACCGGGTCGCGCGGGAACGGGGGCTGACCGGGCCCGGGGAGCGGCTGCGGATGAACATCGCCGCGGACTGCGAGATCAACGACGATGTCTTCGGCGATGGGCTGGCCCGCCCGGAGGGCGCGGTCGAGCCGAGGTCCCTGCAGCTGCCGGAGGGGCAGCTGATGGAGGACTACCTGCGGCAGTTCCGCCTCGGGCCGCGTACCCAGCATCTGGCCTGGCTGGACTGCGGCAGCGGTGCCGACGGGCTGGAGCGGGAGTGGGACCTCGGACCGGCGGGCGCGCACGCCCTCAGCCCGCAGGAACGGGACGCGGTGCGGTTCCGGGTGGCCGAGGGCATCACCGGCCGGCCGGGACACGTCCCGCAGGGCTGGCGGCGATGGGCGGAGCAGGCGTTCCATCCACCGCAGCCGTGGCGCGAACTTCTCGGAGCGGCGGTCCGCTCGGCAGTCTCCGCGCCCGGGGTGGGCGAGGACTACACCTACGGTCGGCCGTCGCGGCGCTCCGCCGGCATACCCGGCGTCGTCCTGCCGGCGCTGCGGCGCCGGCCCCCGCGGGTCTGCGTCATCATCGACACGTCCGGCTCGGTCAGCGACGCCGAACTCGGCAGTGCCCTGCTCGAGGTCGCCGCGATCTCCCGGGCCGTGGCCGGTCGCCGCGACCTGGTCACCGTGCTGCCGTGCGACGCGGCGGCCCAGGTGGTACGCCCGCTGTGCCGGGCCGAGGACATCCCGCTGGTCGGCGGCGGGGGTACAGACCTGCGTACCGGTTTCGCCCGGGCCCTGCGAGACCGGCCGTGCCCGGACGTCATCGTCGTGCTGACCGACGGGCAGACGCCCTGGCCGACCTCACGGCCACCCTGCCGCACGGTCGTGGGATTGTTCCCTCGCCACGCCAGGTGGAGCGAGAACGACCCCGACTACGTGCCGGACACACCACCCGAGTGGGCGCGGGTAGTCACCATCGGGTCCGCCCCCGCCGCTCGGTGAGCGCCAATCAGCCGAGTCGGATGGTGCCGAGTAGGCCAGCCCGCGTTGGTGATCGGCTCGTGTCGGTCCGACGAGGCAACCCCAGGCCCGGCTCCGCCCAGCGGGCCGCCGGCGCGGGTGCCAGGATGGGGCGGTGTTGGAGCTCGACGGCCGGCCCGCGACGGCCGACGATCTGGCGGCGCTGGCGCTGGTCAACTACGGGCACTTCACCACGGTCCGGCTGGAGCGGGGTGGGGTGCGCGGGCTGGGCCTGCACCTCGACCGGCTGGTCCGCGACTGCGCGGCGCTGTTCGGCGTGCGCCTCGACGTCGACCGGGTGCGCGGGCTGGCCCGACGCCTGGCCGCCCGGGTGGACCCGCCGGCGATGCTGCGGATCACCGTGTTCGACCCGGATCTCACGGTCGTCCGCCCCGGCGCGCAGGCACGGCCCCGGGTGCTGGTCAGCGTGCGGCCGGCCGAGCCGCCGGCGTCGTCCCCGGTGCGCCTGCATGCGGTGTGCCATCAGCGGGACCTGCCGGAGGTCAAGCATGTCGGCCTGTTCGGCGCGGTGCGCCAGCGTCGCCTGGCTCAGCGCGCCGGCTTCGACGACGTGCTCTTCGTCGAGCCGGACGGGCGGGTCAGCGAGGGGGCCACCTGGAACATCGGCTTCGTCGTGGCCGGCGAGGTGTGGTGGCCCGAGGCGGACTGCCTGCCCGGGGTCACCGCCCGCCTGGTCGACGGGGTGCTCGCGGGGATCGGCAGGCCGGTGCGCCGGGAGCCGATCCGGCTCGGTGGCCTGCCCGTCGGGTGCGCGGCCTTCGTCACCAGTGCCGGCGTCGGTATCCGGCCGGTGGCGGCGATCGACGACCGCTCGCTCGCCGTCGAGCCGGCGCTGCTCGAGCGGCTGCGGGCCGGCTACGAGGCGATTCGACCCGAGCCCTTCTGACCGCTCGTCGAAGGCAGGGACTTCGGCGGTGACACCAATGTGGACAGGGCCGGATTGTTGCCCCGGCAAAGTCGTCTCTGTCAACCACTCTATCGGTTGCCGTGTATGGACCTCTGTGACAATCTGGCTTGAGTCGAAGGGCTGACGTTGTCATACCCGACCATCCGCGGCGGTCGGACCGGGGCGTCGTCAGCGAAGGACTCCGGAAGTGGAAACGGTGGAAAACAGCATGTCGACCATCCCGATCCTGACCCCGAGAAACCCTTCTGCCCGGCCTGGCCGGCCGCCCGCTCACCTGCGCCCCGGCCGGTGAGTCCGGCCGCTCGCTGATCCAACCCGCCGAGAGGCGGTATCCGGACCTCCATCCGTCCGGCCCGGCCGGGCCGAGCCGGACGAGACTCCAGCGCCGTCGTCGCCACCGGCCCGCGTCGCGCGGCCCGTGTCACGTCGTCCCGAGGGAGAAACCGTGATGTCACCATGCCTTTCGCCGCCGCCGGTCGAGGACCGGCGGCGGCGCGCTCCCCGGTCCGTGGCGGCCCCGCCGCGGTCCCGTCGGCAGGCTCTCGCCCATGGGTGACGCGGCCCGCCCCAGAGCCCTGACACCGCCGGCGGCGCCTCCGCCGCCAGGCCTGCCGCAGCAGCCGCCGTGGCCGGTCCGGGACCGCATCGACGCGGTCCGCTGCGAGCTGGCGCGCCGGCCCGGGCTGGTCACCGAGGACGAGTGCGCCGACCTGGCCGCGGTCCTCGCCCTGGCCTGGACCGGTACGCAGGTCCTGCACGCCGGGGACTGCGCGGAACGGTTCGCCGACAGCTCGCCTGGAACGGTGGCCGGGAAGGTGGCCCAGCTCGACGCCCTCGCCGAACTGCTGCGGAGCCCCACCGGCCGGCCCGCCGTGCGGATCGGACGGCTGGCCGGCCAGTACGGCAAGCCGCGGTCGTCCGCCTGGGAGACCCTGCCGAACGGGCGGCGGCTGCCGGCCTACCGGGGCGACGCGGTCAACGACCCCGCGCCCGAGCCGGGGGCCCGCCGGCCCGATCCCCGGCGGCTGCTCGCCGCCTACCGGCACAGCGGGCGAACCCTCGCCGGCCTGCGCGACGCCTGGGCGGGCCGCCCGAAGCCGGAACGGGTCTACGCCTCGCACGAGGCGCTGCTGCTGGACTACGAGGAGCCGCTGGTCCGCACGGGCTGGCAGCGCTACTCCGCCTCCGGGCATCTGCTGTGGGTCGGCGACCGCACCCGGCAACTGGGCGGCCCGCACGTGGCGTTGCTCGCCTCGATCAGCAACCCGGTGGCCGTCAAGGTCGGCCCGGGCATGCTGCCGGAGGAGATCGCCGCCCTCTGCCGGGTCCTCAACCCGGACCGGGTGCCCGGGCGGCTCACCCTGATCGCCCGATTGGGCGCCAGCCGCGTCCACGCGCTGCTCCCGCCGCTGGTGGCGGCCGTGGCCGCCACCGGCGTACCGGTGCTCTGGCTGTGCGACCCCATGCACGGCAACACCGTCCGCACCCGGGACGGTGTGAAGACCCGGCCGATCGAGTGGATCGAGCAGGAGGTGGCCGGGTTCGTCGCGGTGTTGCGGTCCGCGGGTGTCGCGCCCAACGGGCTGCACCTGGAGATCACCGCGGACGAGGTGACGGAGTGCTACGCCGGGCCGGCCGCTCGGGCCTGCGCCGCCCGGTTGCCCAGGTACCGCTCGGCGTGCGATCCCCGGCTCGACGCCGAGCAGGCCCGGCAGATCGTGGCCGGGTACGCCGGCCTCCTCGGCACGGCGCGGCAGGACAGTGGACGGGAGGTCACCGGATGCGGACGCTGATCATCGACAACTACGACTCGTTCACCTACAACCTGTTCCACTACGTAGCCGAGGTGACCGGCGCCGAGCCGACGGTGATCCCCAACGACGACCCCCGCTGGCAGCCGGAGTGGCTGGACGAGTTCGACAACGTCCTGCTCTCGCCCGGCCCGGGCCGCCCGGAACGGCACCGCGACTTCGGGCTCTGCCGCGAGGTCTTCGAGGCGGGCCGGCTGCCCGTGCTCGGGGTCTGCCTGGGGCACCAGGGGCTGTGTCACCTGCTCGGCGGCCGGGTGGCCGCGGCCCCGGAACCCCGGCACGGCCGCCTCTCCCGGGTCCACCACGACGGCAGTGAACTGTTCGCCGGCATCCCGTCACCGTTCCAGGTGGTGCGGTACCACTCGCTGGCCGTGGACCGGCTGCCGCCGTCACTGATCGCCTCGGCAAGGTCCGAGGACGGCGTGCTGATGGCGGTCCGGCACCGGCAGCGACCGGTCTGGGGGGTGCAGTTCCACCCGGAGTCGATCCGTACCGAACACGGGCGGCGGCTGCTGGCGAACTTTGACGAGGCGACGCGGCGGTGGCGCGCCGAGCACCCGCGCCGGATCGCGCCCGCCCGCCGGCCGCGCCGGACATCGGAGCCGCCGGCTGTCCCGGCCGGGCCGCGGCACCGGACCCTGGTCCGCCGGCTGCGGCTGGCGGTGGACACCGAGGTGCTCTTCGACGCGCTGTTCCGCGGCAGTGAGTACGCGTTCTGGCTGGACAGCAACCAGCGCGGCGGCGCGTACGGGGATGGGATCTCGATCCTCGGCGACGCCGCCGGGCCGCTGGCCCGGGTCGCCCGGGCCGACGTGGCCGGCGGGACCGTGACGGTGACCGGCGCCGACGGGGAGCGGACTCACCCCGGCCCGTTCCTCGACTGGCTCGACGCCGACCTGCGGGAGCATCGGGCGGAGCCGGAGATGGCGCTGCCCTTCGACTTCGCCCTCGGCTGGGTCGGTTACCTCGGCTACGAGTTGAAGGCCGAGTGCGGCGCGCGGCTCGCGCACCGCGCGCCGACTCCCGACGCCATGCTGGTCTTCGCCGACCGCGCGGTGGTGGTGGACCACCGCGACGGCTCGGTCTGGCTGCTCGCCCTCGCCCGTGGCGACGACACCGCGGCGGCCCGCCGCTGGCAGGACGAGACGGCCGAGCGGGTGCGGGCGCTGGCCGGCCGGTCGCTGCCGCCGGCCGCGCCCCGGCTGCCCGAGCCGGTCCGGCATCCGGTGCAGCTGCGCCACCACCGGGAGGAGTACCTCGAGCTGATCGCGGCCTGCCAGCGCGCGATCGTCGCCGGGGAAACCTACGAGGTCTGCCTGACCAACATGCTCACCGTACGGGGGCAGTTGCCGTCCTGGCCGGTCTACCGGGCGCTGCGCCGGGCCACCCCCGCGCCGTTCGCGGCGTTCCTCGAGTTCGGCGACGTGGCGGTGCTCAGCTCCTCCCCGGAACGGTTCCTCCGGATCACCGCGGCCGGGGTGGCGGAGTCCAAACCGATCAAGGGCACCCGCCCGCGCGGACGCTCCGGCGCCGAGGATGCGGCGCTGCGCGCGGACCTGCTGGACAACGAGAAGGACCAGGCGGAGAACCTGATGATCGTCGACCTGGTCCGCAACGACCTCGGGCGGGTCGCCGAGGTCGGCACGGTGTCGGTGCCGGACCTGTTCGTGGTGGAGAGCTATGCCACCGTCCACCAGCTGGTCAGCACCGTGCGGGCGCGGCTGCGCCCGGACCGTACGGCGGTGGACTGTGTCCGGGCGGCCTTCCCGGGCGGCTCCATGACGGGCGCGCCGAAGCTGCGCACGATGGAGATCATCGACGAGTTGGAGGCCGGTCCACGGGGGATCTACTCCGGAGCGCTCGGCTACTTCTCGCTGACCGGGGCGGTCGACCTCAGCATGGTGATCCGCACTCTGGTGGTCGCCGGGGAGCAGGCGTACTACGGCGTGGGCGGGGCGATCATCGCGCTGTCCGACGCGGCCGCCGAGTTCGAGGAGACGGCCGTCAAGGCCAGTGGGCTGATGAGGGTCCTCGGCTTGGAGTTCCCGCAGCGGGTGCCCGAGCCGGCCGGCAGCGCCGCCGGCCGGCCGGGCGGGGACGTGGCGTCGTGCTAGCCGAGCCGTTCGAGGCCGCGGCGCAGCACGAAGCGCCGCAGCTTGCCGGTCGGGGTGCGGGGCAGCGCGGCGACGAACTCCACGCTGCGCGGCACCTTGTACGTCGCCAGCCGGGAGCGGACCAGCCCGATCAGCTCGTCCGCCAGCCCCGGCACGGTCGCCGGGTCTACCGCGCAGACCACGTACGCCCGCAGCCGGGTGGCACCCCGGTCGTCCGGCACGGCGGCGACGCCGACCTCCCGCACCAGCGGGTGGGTGAGCAGCAGCCGCTCCACCTCGACCGGGGACATGGTGATGCCGCCGACCAGTTCCAGGTCGTCCAGCCGGCCGCCGTGCCGGTACCGGCCGTCGGGCAGCCGGGTCACCCGGTCGCCGGTGCGCAGCCAGCCGCCCACCAGCACCCGGGCGGTCTCCTCCGGCCGGTCCAGGTAGCCGGCCAGCAGGGTCGGCCCGCGTACCCACAGCTCGCCCTCGGCGGGACCGGCCAACGGCCGGCCGGAGCTGTCGCAGACCCGCAGCTCGTAGCCGGGCAGGGGGCGGCCGATGGTGCCGGACTGGTTGTCGTCGAGCCGGTTGGCGCAGCACGCGCCGCCGATCTCGGTGGACCCCAGCTCGTCCAGGACCGGCGCGCCGAGCAGTGCGGTGGCCCGCTCGCCCAGCGGCGGGGCCAGCGGCTCGCCCGCCGACACCGCGACCCGTACGCTGCGGAACGGCTCCGGGTCGGTCACCTCGGCCACCAGGTTCGCGTACGCGGACGGGACGGCGTGCAGCACGGTGACCCGGTGGCGTTCGATCAGGTCGGCCACGAGCGCGGGGCCGGGGCGCTGCGCGGTGAGCACCGCCGCCGACCCGGAGTGCAGCGGGTAGACCAGCGAGTTGCCCAGGCCGTACGCGAAGAAGAGCTTCGAGACGGAGAAGCTGACGTCCTCGGGCCGCAGCCGCAGCATCGCCTCGCCGACCGCCCGATGGTAGTGCGGGAAGTCGGCGTGCCGGTGCACGGCACCCTTGGGCTGGCCGGTGGTGCCCGAGGTGTACTGGATGTAGAGCGGCGTGCGGTCGTCGACCGGGTGGGCCGGGGCCGGCGTGGCGTCGCGAGTGGACGCCCCGAGCTGTTCCGGCCCGACCAGCACGGCCGGGTCGAAATGGTCGGCCGCCGCCGCGTCGGCGATGACGGCCACCGGCCGGCAGTCGGCCACCAGCGTGGCGTGCTCGCCGACGGTGAGGGCCGGGTTGACCGGCACCACCACCGCGCCGAGCCGGGCCACGGCCAGGAAGCAGCCGACCCACTCGGCCCGGTCGGGCAGCGCCAGCAGCACCCGGTCGCCGGGGCGCACGCCCCGGTCGGCGAGGACGGTCGCGACCCGGGCCGCCCAGTCGTGCAGCTCGCCGTGGGTCCACGTGCCGGCGTCGTCCAGGTACGCCGGGCGGTCCCACCACCGCCGCCGCCTGGCCAGCCCGGCCAGCCTGGCGGCGACGTTGCGGTCCGGCGTCGCGGCGTCCGCGCCGGCGGGTCGGGTCGCGTCAACTTCGTACAGGTCCTGGGAATTTGGCATCGCGCTCCGTCCGATCAGTCGTCGACGGTGTTCGCGCCCGCGCCGACCGGCGGCGGGCACCGACCGAGTCGACGTACGTCCCGGGGCGTGGGCAGAACGGAACGTACGACAGCGGCAACCGGACGGCAACCGATCCGGCGGCCGGCGGGGAAGCGGTGATCCGCCGGTTTGGGCCGGGGACCGCCATGGAAAAAGGGATTCGACGAACGCTGATCTGGAGGCAACACACGTATGGACGCTGAGCGATTCGCCGCGATCTCCGGACAGGTGGGCCAGCAGGACCGTACGCTGGCCGCGCGGGAACCGGCCGAGCTGGAAACCGGCCGGCTGCTGGTCGGGCGGGCCTACCACGACGGCCCGTTGACCGCACTGGTCGAGTCGACCGGATCCACACCGCACGACGCCGCCGCCGTGGCGGCGCGGGTACGGGCGGCCTTCGTCACCGCGGGCGCCGTACCGCCGGAGGACGTGGCCCTGGTGCCGCCGGGCGCGCTGCCGTCGGACGTGGACGGTCCGCACGCTCCGCCGGCGGTGCTGACCGCCTATCGGCGCGGAGAACTGGACGTCCGGGCCGTGGACCGCCTCACTCCTCCAGCGCCGCTGTGGCGCCCCTCGCCGCCGCCGGTCATCCCCGGCGCGGCCATCCGCCCCGCCACGGTCGACGGCGGCCGGCCGGCGGCGGACCGCGGCGTCGCCGGCTCCCCGTCGCCGCTCGACGGCGAGCGCTCGTCGTCGCTGGACGAGCTGCGCGAGGACGTCGCTGACCTGCTCGGTGTCGACCCGGACGAGATCGGCCTTGAGGACGACCTGATCGAGCTCGGTATGGACTCGATCCGGGCTATGGACCTGGTCAACACCTGGCGCGCACGGGGCCTGGAGGTGAGCTTCGCCGACCTGATGGAGCGGCCGGTGCTCGGTGACTGGGCCCGGCTGCTGGCCCGAGCGGGCAACAGCGCCGCCGACCCGCGTATGGCCACGGGGAACGGTCCGGCGGCGGCCAACGGGACCCGTCCGGCCACAGCGGACGCCGGCGAGCCGTTCCCGCTGACGCCGGTGCAGCACGCCTACTGGATCGGGCGCCGCGACGATCAGCCGCTCGGCGGCGTGGGCTGCCACTTCTACCTGGAGTTGCACGGCGAGCGGGTCGACCCGGCGCGCCTGGAGACAGCGGTACGGTCCCTCTTCGCCCGCCACGGCATGCTGCGGGCGGTCTTCGACGACGACGGCCGGCAGCGCATCGAGCCCGAGAGCCGTTGGGCGGGGCTGACCGTGCACGACTTCTCCACGGTCGATGCCGCCGCGGCCCAGGCCGGGCTGGAGCGTGTCCGAGCCGGCCTGTCGCACCGGCGGCTGGCGGTCGAGCGCGGCGAGGTGCTGGACGTGCAGCTCTCCCTGCTGCCCGACGGGGCGACCACCGTGCACGTCAACACCGACCTGCTCGTGGCCGACGTGGCCAGCATCCGGATCGTGCTCACCGATCTGAGCCGGCTGTACGCCCGGGGCGGAGCCGACCTGCCCGCGCTGGGCTTCGACTTCGCCACCTACCTGGCCCGGCAGTCCGAGCGTCGGGCCGAGGCGCACCGCCGCGCCGCGGAGTACTGGCGGGAGCGGCTGCCGGAGCTGCCGGGCGCCCCGGCGCTGCCACTGGCCGTGGAGCCGGCCCGGCTGGGTCGGCCGCGGATCGAGCGGTACGAGCACCGGCTCTCCGCGCAGGAATGGGCGGCCCTGGCCGCGCACGCCCGGGAGCAGCGGGTGACCCTGCCGATGGCGCTCGCCACCGCCTTCGCCGAGGTCCTCGCGGCGTGGAGCGGCGAGCCGAGGTTCCTGCTGAACCTGCCGCTGTTCGACCGGGAGAACATCCATCCCGCCGTCGGCGCGATGGTCGCCGACTTCACCAACCTGATCCTGCTGGAGGTGGACGCCTCGACGCCGGAGAGCTTCGCCGACCGGGCCCGCCGGCTCCAGCAGCGCTTCCGCACCGACGTCCGGCACCGCGAGTACTCCGCCGTGGAGGTGCTGCGCGACCTCGCCCGCGCTAACCCGGAGACCACCACCTTCGCGCCGGTGGTCTTCACCAGCGCGATCGGCATGGGCGAGCTGATCGACGCCGAGGTCCGCGACGCCTTCGGCGACCCCGACTACATGCTCTCGCAGACCCCCCAGGCCTGGCTGGACCACCAGGTGGTCGAGTTGGGTGGTGGGTTGTTGCTGAATTGGGATGTGGTGTCGGGGTTGTTCCCGGTGGGTGTGGTGGAGGCGATGTTCTCCGCTTATGTGGGGGTGTTGTCGCGGCTGGTGGCGGGGGATTGGGCGGCTCCGGTGGGTGGTTTGTTGCCGGAGGGTCAGCGTCGGGTGCGGGCGTTGGTGAACGCGACCGAGGGCCCGGTGTCGGGTCGGTTGCTGCATGAGGGGTTCTTCGCTCGTGCGGTGGAGGCTCCGGATCGTCCGGCGCTGTTGTGGGGTTCGGGCTCGATGTCCTATGGGGAGTTGGCTGCTGCCGCGCTGCGGGTGGCGGGTGCGTTGACCGGTGCCGGGCTCACGGTCGGGGACGCGGTGGCGGTGACGTTGCCGAAGGGCCCGGAGCAGGTGGTGGCGGTGTTGGGGGTGTTGGCCGCCGGTGGGGTGTACGTGCCGGTGGGCGTGGACCAGCCACCCGTACGCAGGGAGCGGATCCTCGCCGGGGCGCGAGCGGGCTGGGTGCTGACCGACGAGGCCGGCGCCGGTTGGCCATGGCCGGACGGGGTGTCGGTGTTGCCGGTCGGCCGGGCGGCGGGGCACCCGCCGTTGGCCGAGCCGGTGCGTGTGGAGGACCAGGCGATCGCTTACGTGATTTTTACGTCGGGGTCGACGGGGGAGCCGAAGGGTGTGGAGGTGTCGCATCGGGCGGCGGTGAACACGGTCGAGGAGGTGAGTGCCCGGTTCGGGGTGGGGCCGCAGGATCGGGTGTTGGCGGTGTCGGCGTTGGATTTCGACCTGTCGGTCTACGACATTTTCGGGTTGTTGGCCGCGGGTGGGGCTCTCGTCGTGGTGCCGGAGTCGGGTCGGCGGGATCCGCGGGTGTGGGTGGAGTTGGCCCATGCGCATTCGGTGAGTGTGTGGAATTCGGTGCCGGCGTTGTTGGACATGGCGTTGACGGCCGCGGGTGAGCAGGGTCTGGGCGGCAGTCTGCGGTTGGTGCTCGTTTCCGGTGACTGGGTGGGTCTGGATCTGCCCGACCGGGTGCGGGCGGTGGCGTCGGGGTGCCGGTTCGTGGCTCTGGGTGGGGCGACGGAGGCGGCGATCTGGTCGAACGCCTGTGAGGTGGATGAGGTGCCGGCGGGCTGGCGGTCGGTGCCGTACGGGCGGCCGTTGCGGAATCAGTGTTATCGGGTGGTGGATGCGCGGGGTCGGGATTGTCCGGACTGGGTGCCGGGGGAGTTGTGGATCGGTGGGTTGGGGGTGGCCGAGGGGTATCGGGGTGCGCCGGAGTTGACCGGGCAGCGGTTCGTGACTCATGAGGGCAGGCGGTGGTATCGGACGGGGGATCTGGGTCGGTACTGGCCGGACGGGACGTTGGAGTTTTTGGGCCGGCGGGATCATCAGGTGAAGATCCGCGGGCATCGGATCGAACTCGGCGAGATCGAAACCGCCCTCACCCAACACCCGCAGGTGTCCCGGGCCGTCGCCGTCCGGCTCGACCTCAGCCCGGCCCGGCTCGCCGCCGCCGTGGTGCCCGTCGACGGCGCCGACCTGGGCGGTTCGGACGCGCTGACCGTGCTCCGGGAGTGGCTCGCCGACCGGCTGCCGTCGTACATGCTGCCGGACGCGGTGCTGGTGACCGCGACGCTGCCGCTGACCGCCAACGGCAAGGTCGACCAGGCCGCCCTCACCCGGGCGCTCACCGCCGCCGTCACCGACCAGACCGGAGAGTACGAGCCGCCACGCGGCGAGGTGGAACAGACCGTCGCCCGGCTCTGGGCCGAGCTGCTGGACGCCGAGCGGGTCGGCCGCACCGACAGCTTCTTCGCCCTCGGCGGGGACAGCCTGCTCGCCACCCGGCTCATCACCCAGCTGCGGGCCGAGGGCCTGCACGGCGCCGAACTCAGCGCCCTGTTCGCCAATCCGGTGCTGTCCGCCTTCGCCGCCGGGCTCATCCCAGGCGGGGCCGGCGCCGAGCCGGAGCAGCCTCGGCTCACCCCCGACCCCGAGCACCGGTACGACCCGTTCCCGCCGACGGACGTGCAGCGCGCGTACTGGATGGGACGGAACGAGGAGTTCACCCTCGGCGGGGTCGGCTGCCACTTCTACACCGAGCTGGATGGTGCGCGCGTCGACCTCGACCGGCTGGAGGAGGCCTGGAACCGGCTCATCGCCCGGCACGAGATGCTTCGCGCGGTCTTCGACGACGACGGCCGGCAGCGGATCCTTCCCGAGGTGCCCCGGCTGCGCATCCCCGTCACCGACGCCGCCCCCGGCGCCGAGCGGGAAGCCCTGGCCGGGCTGCGCGAGGCCATGTCGCACCAGCTCGTCTCCGCGACCGAGTGGCCGCTGTTCGACGTACGGGCCGTCCGCTACCGCGACCGGGTACGCATCGGCGTCAGCCTCGACAACATCATCCTGGACGCGCTCAGCTCCATGATCGTCTTCCGGGAGCTGGAACTGCTCTACGACGACCTCGACGCTCCACTGCCCCCGGTCGACATGTCCTTCCGCGACTACGTCACCAGCGTCCGGCCGGCGCCGGCCGCGCTGGCCAGGGCACGGGAGTACTGGCGCAACCGCCTCGACGACCTGCCCCCGGCACCGGCACTGCCGACCGCCGTCGAGCCGGCCCGGCTCGGCCGGCCCACCTTCGAGCGGCACGAGCACCAGCTCAGCCCACAGGAGTGGTCCGCACTGGCCGACGCCGCCCGCCGGCACGACCTGACCCCGTCCACCGTGCTCGCCACCGCCTTCGCCGAGGTACTCTCCGCCTGGTGCGGGCAGCAGGAGCTGACCGTCAACCTCACCCTCTTCGACCGGCGCGACGTGCACCCGGACATCAACAACGTGCTCGGTGACTTCACCTCGCTGCTGCTGGTCGCGTACCGGGCCCGGCCGGGGGAGAGCTTCCTGGAGACGGCCCGCCGCCTGCAGGAGCAGGTCTGGCGCGACCTGGAGCACAGCGAGGTCTCCGCAGTGGAGATCATGCGCGAGCTGGCCCGCCGGCAGGGCTCCGCCGAGGTCTCCATGCCGGTGGTGTTCACCAGCACCCTCGGGGTGACCGAGCGGGCCGCCGGCGGCAGTCCCCACCCGTACGCAGAGCGCGTCTGGGGCATCTCCCAGACCCCGCAGGTGTGGCTGGATCACCAGGTGGTCGAGTTGGGTGGGGGGTTGTTGCTGAATTGGGATGTGGTGTCGGGGTTGTTCCCGGTGGGTGTGGTGGAGGCGATGTTCTCCGCGTATGTGGGGGTGTTGTCGCGGTTGGTGGCGGGGGATTGGGCGGCTCCGGTGGATGGTTTGTTGCCGGAGGGTCAGCGTCGGGTGCGGGCGTTGGTGAACGCGACCGAGGGGCCGGTGTCGGGCCGGCTGCTGCATGAGGGCTTCTTCGACCGCGCGGCGGCGGAGCCGGATCGCCCGGCGCTGCTGTGGGACTCGGGCTGCATGTCCTATGGGGAGCTGAGGGCAGCGGCGTTGCGGGTGGCCGGCGCGCTGGCCGCCGCCGGAGTGGCTCCGGGCGATGCGGTGGCGGTGACGTTGCCGAAGGGTCCGGAGCAGGTGGTCGCGGTGCTCGGAGTGCTGGCCGCCGGCGGGTTGTACGTGCCGGTGGGCGTCGACCAGCCACCCGTACGCAGGGAGCGGATCCTCGCCGGGGCACGAGCGGGCTGGGCTCTGACCGACGAGACGGGCGCCAGTTGGTCGTGGCCCGACGGGGTGTCGGTGTTGCCGCTCGACCGGGCGGCCGGGCACCCGCCGTTGGCCCGGCCGGTGGAGGTCACCGATGGCGCGTTGGCGTATGTGATTTTCACGTCGGGGTCGACGGGGGAGCCGAAGGGTGTGGAGGTGTCGCATCGGGCGGCGG
>NZ_JBEYER010000074.1:0-39109 GCF_040634005.1 Micromonospora sp. NPDC007271 | reverse complement strand
CGGGGGCCGGACGGGCCGCCGCCAGGATCAGCGGCGGCCCGAAAGCTCAGCCCTGCCGGGTACGGGTCGGCAGCGCGCACCCGGCCTTGTGCTCTCCTGGCTGCTGCTGTGGGTGCAGGCGCCGGTGCCGGGCCCGGCGGAGCTGTCGGTCGCCATCGGGCTGCTGCGGTACCTGATCTGCGTCCTGGCCGTGCTCGTCGGCGCGCTCCTCGCCGTCCGCCAGCGGATGGCCGAGGTTCCCGCGATCGGCCGGACGGTGTGGGCGATGGCCCTGCTCCTGCCGGTGGCCGGGCTGCTGGTGACGCCGGTGACCATGGCCTTCGCGTGGACCACCGGCTACAGCACCGCGCTTCCGGTGGTGCTGGTCGAAGCGGCGCTGGTGGGTGGCGCGTTGGCCGGGGCAACGGCGCTGGCCCGCTGGTGGGCGCTCGCACCCGCGCTGCGCGATGCCCGCCCGGCTGCCGCCGAGGGCCGTTGACCCGCCCGGCGCCGTGACCGTGGTCCCCTCCGACGGCGGGCCGCCGGAGGGGTGCGCCCGTCAGGAGGGCTCGCCCGGCCCGGGGAGCTGGCCCGCCAGCTCGCCGGCGAGCAGCCCGATCTGCCATTCGCGGGCGCCGAATCCGCGCAGCGTCTCCGCGACCGTGTCCTCGGTGATCTCCTCGGGGGGTTGCCAGGCGAGGCGGCGGACGTAGTCCGGCGCGATCAGGTTCTCCGGCGGCAGGTTGTGCGCGCCGGAGATCCGCAGCACCACCTCCCGGCTGCGGGCCAGCCGGCCGGCCGCCACCGGGTCCCGTTCCGCCCACCGGTGCGGCGGGGGCGGGCCCTCCACGACCGGCGTCACCGGCAGCGCGTCGTCGGGCAGTTGGCGCGCGTCGTCCAGGGCCGCCAGCCAGGTACGGGCCAGCCGGCGTACCGAACGGCCACCGAAGCCGGGCAGGGTGAGCAGGCTCTTCTCGTCCTTCGGATCCAGCTCGGCGGCGGCCACGATCGCCGAGTCCGGCAGCACCCGCCCCGGGGCCGCGTCCCGCCGTGCGGCGATCTGGTCCCGGGCGTACCAGAGGGAACGGACCCGGGCCTGCGCCCGGGCGCCGCGAACCCGGTGGATGCCGGAGGTGCGCCGCCACGGCTCGGCCCGCACCCGCGGCGGACGGGCGCCGTTGCGGACCAGCGCGGCGAACTCCTCCGCCGCCCACTCCGACTTGTCCTGCCGGCGCAGCTCCTCGTCGAGGGCGTCGCGCAGGTCGACCAGCATCTCCACGTCGAGCGCCGCGTACGTCAGCCACGACTCCGGGAGCGGCCGGCTGGACCAGTCCGCCGCCGAGTGGTGCTTCTCCAGTGTGTAGCCGAGCAGCTGCTCGGTCAGCGCGGCGAGGCCGACCCGCTCGAACCCGGCCAGCCGGGCGGCCAGCTCGGTGTCGAAGAGCCGACGCGGGCGCAACCCCACCTCGGCGAGGCAGGCGAGGTCCTGGCTGGCGGCGTGCAGCACCCATTCGGCCTCGGCGATCGCCGCGTCGAGGGCGGAGAGGTCGGGCAGCGGCAGCGGGTCGATCAACGCGGTGCCGGCACCGGCCCGCCGTAGCTGCACGAGATAGGCCCGCTGGCTGTAGCGGTATCCGGAGGCGCGCTCGGCGTCCAGGGCCACCGGGCCGATGCCCGCGGCGAAGCGCGCGACGACCTCGTCCAGTTCGTTGGACGTGGTCACCGGCGCGGGGGTGCCCTCGCGGGGCGCGGTGAGCGGCACGGGCCCGTCGGCGCTGGGTTCGGTCCCCGCGTCCGCTGGCTGCGGCGCGGCCGACGACGGTTGGGGCGATGCCTCTCCCGTATGGCTCTCGGCGGCCCGACGGCGCAGGGGTGGTTCGTCGGTCACCTGACAACCCTAGTTCGCCGGGGGATCCGGTGTGCGCAGCCGGTCCGCCGTGTGTCGGCGGGATGAGCGGCGGGTGTCGCGACGGAGCCGGGTGGCGCCGGCATGACAGGGTCGGACAACGGGGGAGACAAACCCCGTTCGCGCCGGTACGGTCCATCGGGCCGTGGCGGTGCCGAGGGCTGCCGAACGGCGTCGGGCGGGGGCGTTCACGGGGAGGATCGAGCGATCATGACGGCTGGCTACCGGGCGGGCGACGGGGTGCCGGAGCAGGACGGGGGCGAGGTGACCGACGCCACCCCGGCGGTCGGGCCCGGTGGCGGCTTCGCCATCCCGCCCGCCGTTCCCGGCGTCGGTGGTGGTCCGGCCGGCGACCAGCGCACCGGCGTTCCCGGCCAGCCTGCCGGCGTTCCCGGTCAGCCCGGCGCCGTTTCGAGCCGGCCTGCCGGCGTTCCGGGCCAGCCTGCCGGCCTGCCCGGCCAGGTCGGTGTGCCGGGGCAGCCGGTCGGGCCGGCGGGCCGGGCCACCTGGCCCCCGACGCCGAACAGCGGGCCGTGGGCCGGGCCGGTGGGCGCGGCAGCCCCGGCCGGCCAGGGCGCATGGCCGGCCGCCCAGCCCGGCGTCGTGCCCGGTCAGCCGAGCGGTGCCGAGCCCAGCCTCCCGGGCCGCCCTGCCGGCCAAGCCACCCCACCCGCCCAGCTGGGACAGCCCGCCGGCCTGCCCGGCCAGCCCGTCGGTGTGCCCGGCCAGCCGGTTTCCGGTCCGGCGTATCCGGGCCAGCCGGTTTCCGGTCCGGCGTATCCGGGCCAGCCGGTCTCCGGACCGGGTTACCCGGCGCAGGCCGCCTCCGTGCCCGCGTACCCTCCCGCGGGCGGCTCCGGCGGCCGGCGTCGGCTGCCGGTGGTGGCGTTCGCGCTGGCCGCCGTGCTGACCGTGGTCGCGGGCGTGCAGGCGTACCAGATCTACCGGCTGAACGACCGGCTCGCCGCCACCGACCGGCGGCTGGCCGAGGCCCAGGGGGCGGACGGCCGCCGTCTGGACGGCCTGGAGAAGCGGACGGAGACACTGGAGAAGCAGGCCGGGGCAGCCTTCAACCCGGAGGCCGTGGCCAGCGCCGTGCTGCCCAGCGTGTTCCGCGTCCGGGCCGGCGACTTCACCGGTACGGCCTTCGCGATCGGCAAACCGCTGGCGGGCGGCGGCACCACGCTGCTCACCAACTTCCACGTGGTGGAGTCGGTCTACGACGCCGGCGGGCGGAAGGTCTTCCTGGAGCGGACCGGCCAGCGCTTCGAGGCCACCGTCGTCAAGGTCGACAAGGACAAGGACCTCGCCCAGCTGCGTACCAGCGCCCGGTTCACCGGGCTGGTCGCGGCTGCGGAGCCGGTCCGGTCCGGGCAGCAGATTGTGGTGGTCGGCGCCCCGCTCGGCCTGCAGGACAGCGTGACCACCGGAGTGGTGAGCGCGTTCCGCAAGGACGAGGACGGCTCGGGCCCGGTGATCCAGTTCGACGCCCCGATCAACCCCGGCAACTCCGGCGGACCGGTGATCAACGGGGGCAAGGAGGTCGTCGGCATCGCCACCGCCAAGGCCCGGGACGCCGAGGGCATCGGCCTCGCCGTGCCGATCAAGACCGCCTGCGCAACGTTCAAGGTCTGCTGACCGGCGCCCGCCGGTCGTCTTGACCGCCTAGCGCATCCTCAGGCGGGGCCCCGGTCTCGTCGATTCGCGGAATTCTCGCCCGTCGGGGCCACCCACGGGGACCAGCAACCTGGAGGAAACGACATGTCCCAGCCACCGACCGGAGCGGAGGGCTACCCGCCCCAGCCGCCGGGCGGCACCGTCTACGGCGCCCCGTACGGCGGCGGCCAGCCCGCACCCCAGCACTTCCCGGCCGCCCAGCCGCCGGCCCAGCAGCCCCCGGCCGGTCAGCAACCGCCGACCCAGCCGTTCCCGGCCGGCCAGCAGCCGACCCAGCCGTTCCCGGCGGGCCAGCCGGTGCCCCAGCAGTACGGCGGGCCCGAGCCGACCGTGGCCCAGCCCGTCCCGCCGGCCCCGGTGCCGCCGGTCGCCGGCCCGTACGCGCCCGGCTCCGCCCCGGTCTCCGCCCCCGGCTACCCGCAGCCCACGTCGCCCCCGCCGATGTCCGCTCCGCCGGTGTCCGGCCCCGGGTTCGGGCCGCAGCCGATGTCCGCGCCGCCCGGTGCGGTCCCGCCGTACGGGGCACCCGCCCCGCGCCCGGGCAAGGGGCGGGCCGCACTGGTTCTCGCGCTCGTCGCCGGGCTGCTCTTCGTCCTCGGCGGCGTGATGACCGGCCTCTACGTGACCACGAACGGGAAGCTGAACACCGCCGAGCAGAAGGTCAGCCAGCGGGACGGCACCATCGCGGCGAACCAGCAGGAGATCGAGAAGCTCACGACCGATCTGCAGAAGGTGCGGGACAAGCTCGCCGACACCGAGCAGAACCTCACCGGCACCAAGAACGACCGGGACGAGCAGGCCCGGCAGAAGAAGGTCATCGCCACCTGCCTGGAGAAGCTGACCAGCGCACTCAGCGCGGCGTCCCGGGGCGACAAGGCGGCCTTCGACAAGGCCAGCAAGGGTATGGACAAGGTCTGCGACGAGGCCGAGAACTACCTCTGACGGCCGCGTTCCACGGGCCGCTCCGGTCGTCCGGGGCGGCCCGTCGCCGTGCCTTGCGGCGGTGCGGCGGCGACGGCGGGTCGGATCTCCGGGTGGCGGGCGGTCAGGCGGCGCCGGCGGACCGGCGGGACGGCAGGGCCGTCACGCCGGGTGGCGGCAGACCGGCCGTCGAGGCGAGCAGGGCGCACCAGCCGAGCAGGTGCGGGGCCAGGTCGACGCCGAGCGGCGTCCACGAGGCCCGGATCTCGATGTCCCCGGCGGCGGGCGGCCCGGCCAGCTCGCCGAACCGGGTGGAGAGCGTCTGGGTGACGGTGCCGCCGATGGCCCGATGCCGGGCGTCCTGCGCGTCCAGCGCGTCGGTCAGCCAGGTCCAGCCCACCCCGGGCAGCAACGGGTCACTGGCCAGGTCCACCTCCAGCTCGGCGGTCACGTAGGTGACCAGCCGCAGGGTGCCCTGCCACGCCTCGTGCCCGGCCGGGTCGTGCAGCAGGATCAGCCGCCCGCTGGCCACCTCGTCGCCGTCCCGGAGCACCGCCGCGGAGAGCGCGAACGCGTACGGGGCCAGGCGCTGGGGGGCACCGACCTCCTCCAGCAGGATCTCGGCGCGGGGTGTCACCGATCGCAACCCGGCGACCGCGCGGGCGAACGTTTCCGGGAGCGCGATCGGGGGGGCCATGCCGGCAGCCTATGCCGCCGCCGTCCCGTACGGCGCAACGGCGCGCCGAGCGGCCGGGCCGTGTTAGAAGGGAACCCTTCTCTACCGCAGGCGTTAACAGGGGGCCCCTCCTTGTACGTCACAAAAGGTGACGGGGGCGGCGGGCCGGGCCCGACGGCGTGGCACGATTGCCGCGATGAGCACCGACACCACGGGCGCCGCTGCCCGACACGGAGAGCCTCGCCACGGCGGGCCGGCCCAGTCTCCCTTCGTCCGGGCCTGCCGGCGCGAGCCCGGGCCGCACACCCCGGTCTGGTTCATGCGTCAGGCGGGCCGGTCGCTGCCGGAGTACCGGGAGATCCGGGCCAACGTGCCGATGCTGGAGTCGTGCCGCCGCCCCGAGCTGGTCACCGAGATCACCCTCCAGCCGGTCCGCCGGCACGGGGTGGACGCGGCGATCCTGTTCAGCGACATCGTGGTGCCGGTGGCCGCGGCCGGCGTCGACCTGGACATCGTGCCCGGCACCGGGCCGGTGGTGGCCGAGCCGGTCCGCACCGCCGCCGACGTCGACCGGATCCGCCCGATCACCCGCGACGACGTGTCCTACGTGGACGAGGCGGTCCGGCTGCTCGTCGCCGAGCTGGGCGACACCCCGCTGATCGGCTTCGCCGGCGCCCCGTTCACCCTGGCCAGCTACCTGGTCGAGGGCGGGCCGTCGCGTACCCACGCGAAGACCAAGGCGCTGATGTACGGCGACCCGGACCTGTGGCACGCGCTCTGCGCCCGGCTGGCCGAGGTGACCCTGTCCTTCCTGCGGGTGCAGGTCGACGCCGGGGTCTCCGCGGTGCAGCTCTTCGACTCCTGGGCCGGCGCGCTCTCCGAGGCCGACTACCGGCGCTACGTGCTGCCGCACTCGACCCGCGTGCTCGGCAGCCTGGCCGACGACTGCTCCGGGTCGCAGCGCGGCGACAGACGCGCCGAGCCGGAGCGGTCGCCAGGGGTGCCCCGGATCCACTTCGGGGTGGGCACCGCCGAGCTGCTCGGCGCGATGGGCGAGGCCGGCGCCGACGTGGTCGGCGTGGACTGGCGTACGCCGCTGGACGTGGCGACCCGCCGGATCGGCCCGGACAAGGCCGTGCAGGGCAACCTCGACCCGTGCGTGCTGTTCGCCCCGTGGCCGGTGGTGGAGACCGAGGTGCGCCGGATCCTCGACGAGGGCCGCGCCGCCCCCGGTCACGTGTTCAACCTCGGCCACGGCGTCCTGCCGGAGACCGATCCGGACGTGCTGACCCGGGTGGTCGCGCTGGTGCACGAGCTGTCCGCGCGCCCGGTGGAGTAGGGGAGGGACCGTGGCGCGACCGTACCGGGTGGCGATCGTCGGTGGCGGGATCGCCGGGCTGGCCGCCGCCGTCCGGTTGCGCGACCGCGCCCCCGCCGGCACCGAGGTCACCGTGTACGAGCAGTCCGGCCGCCTCGGCGGCAAGCTGCGCACCGGTGAGCTGGCCGGGCAGCCCGTCGAGTTCGGCGCCGAGTCGTTCCTGATGCGTGACCCGGCCGGCGGGGAGTCCGCCGCGGTCGCCCTGGTCCGCCGGCTCGGCCTGACCGACCGCATCGTGCACCCGACCGTCGGGCAGGCCGCCCTGGTGGTCGACGGCGGGCTGCGCCCGGTGCCGGGCGGCACCCTGGTCGGCGTACCCGGTGATCTGGAGAAGGTGGCGGCGGTGGCGCGGCCGGCGGCGGACGCCGACACCGACGGCGGCCGTCCGCTGCTCGACCCGGACGCCGACGTGCCGGTCGGCGCGCTGGTCCGTGCGCGCTTCGGCGACGAGGTGGTGGACCGGCTGGTCGATCCGATGCTCGGCGGCGTCTACGCCGGCCGGGCCGACGATCTGTCCCTGGTCACCACCATGCCGGCCCTCGCGCGGGCGGCCCGGGTCGAGCACACCCTGGTCGGGGCGGTCCGGGCCGCGCAGGCCGCCGCGCCCCGCGCCCCCGGTGCGCCGGTCTTCGGCACCCTGGCCGGCGGGATGAGCACCCTGGTCGAGGCGGCGGCGCGGTCCAGCGGCGCGACGATCCGCCGGGACGCGGCGGTCCGCGAGCTGGCACGCACCCCGGCCGGGTGGCGGCTCACCGTCGGCCCCACCCGCGACCCGCAGAACATCGACGTCGACGCGGTGGTGCTCGCGGTGCCGGCCTGCCCGGCCGCCCGGCTGCTCGCCGACCCGGCACCCGAGGTGGCCGCCGCCGTCGGCGGGCTGGACTACGCCAGCGTCGCGCTGGTCACCATGGCCCTGCCGGAGCCGGAGCTGCCGGAGCTCTCCGGGTTCCTGGTGCCGGCGACCGAGGGGCTGCTGATCAAGGCGGCCACGTTCTTCACCACCAAGTGGGGTCACCTGCGCCGGGCGGACGGGCTCGCCCTGGTCCGCGCCTCGGTCGGCCGGTACGGCGAGGAGACGTCCCTCCAGCTCACCGACGACGACCTGGTCGCCACCGTGCACCGGGAGCTGTCGAAGGTGCTGGACACGTCGCTGCCCACCCCGGTCGGCCGGCACGTGCAGCGGTGGGGCGGTGCCCTGCCGCAGTACACCCCCGGCCACCTCGGCCGGGTGGCGGCGGCCCGGGCGGCGCTGCGCGCCGCCCACCCGACGCTGGCCCTGGCCGGGGCCGGCTACGACGGCGTCGGAATTCCGGTCTGCGTCCGCTCCGGCGAGACGGCGGCCGAAGAGATCATCACAGCACTGGGAGGATCGGCATGACCGAGCAGACCAACGCGGCACGGCTGCGGGAGCTCAACGAGACCATCCGTTACACCATGTGGTCGGTGTACCGGGCGACCAGTCCCCTCCCGTCCCTGCGCGAGAACGTCGTCGACGAGGTCGAGTCGCTCTTCGAGGAGCTGGCCGGCAAGGACGTCACCATCCGCGGCACGTACGACGTGGCCGGCCTGCGCGCCGACGCCGACCTGATGATCTGGTGGCACTCCTCGTCCAGCGACGCGCTCCAGGACGCGTACCTGCGGTTCCGCCGGACCACGCTGGGCCGGGCACTCACCCCGGTCTGGTCGCAGATGGCGCTGCACCGGCCGGCCGAGTTCAACAAGAGCCACATCCCGGCGTTCCTGGCCGACGAGGAGGCGCGGGCGTACGTCTGCGTCTACCCCTTCGTCCGGTCGTACGAGTGGTACCTGCTGCCGGACGCCGAGCGGCGCGAGATGCTGGCCGAGCACGGCCGGATGGCCCGCGGCTACCCGGACGTACGGGCCAACACGGTGGCCTCCTTCGCCCTCGGCGACTACGAGTGGATGCTCGCCTTCGAGGCCGACGAGCTGCACCGGATCGTCGACCTGATGCGCGACCTGCGGGCCTCCCGGGCCCGCCGGCACGTCCGCGAGGAGGTCCCGTTCTACACCGGCCGCCGCCGCTCCATCGCCGACATCGTCACCTGCCTGGTCTGAAAGGACGGGCCCCCGGTCAACGTCTGGCGTTGACCGGGGGCCCGTCAACCGGCTGCCCCTCCCGCCGCATCGGGGTGTGCGGGATGCCGTCGTCGAGGTAGCCGGGGCCGCTCACCGTGAAGCCGTGGCCGGCGTAGAAGGCGACCAGGTGGCTCTGCGCCTCCAGCACGCACGGCCCGCCGCCGACCAGGGCCAGTGCCTCGGTCATCAGCCGGCCGGCCAGGCCCGCGCCGCGGGCCGCCGGCGCCACCACCACCCGGCCGATCCGGGCCACGCCGCCCGGGTCGGCCAGGATCCGCAGGTACGCCACCACGACGCCGTCGCGGGTCAGCCAGAGGTGCCGGGTGCCGGGTTCGACGTCCCGGCCGTCCAGCTCCGGGTACGGGCAGGACTGCTCCACCACGAACGTGTCGATGCGCAGCCGGAGCAGGTCGTGGAAGGTGCGGGCGTCCAGTTCGGCGAAGCTCGCGACGTGCGACTCGATGGGCATCCCGCGATGTTAGGTCGCGTCCGCCTCGCGGCCCCGGTCGGCCCGGGCCGGGGCGGCCCGGGCGACGGTGACCCGTCGCCGGAGCAGGGTGCCGACGGCGGCCACCCCGACCAGCGCGGCGACGACGACGGCGACGCCCCAGGGGCCCAGCCCGGCCAGCCACCCGCTCACCGCGCCCTGCACCCGGCCGGCGGCGGCGATCATCGGATCGTCGGCGTCGCCGCCGGCGAAGAGCCGGACCTCGTACCAGCCGTACCAGGCCACGTAGCCACCGGTGAGCACCAGCAGCAGGCCGGCCAGCCGGCCGAGCAGCGGCGCGGCCCGCCGGGTGCGCCGGACCAGGGATTCCCGGGCCAACGCCACCGCGAGGGCCGCCGCGCCGACCGCCAGCCCCATGCCGAGGGCGTACGCGACGAAGAGGCCGACCCCCGCTGCGGGGCTGCCGGCCCGGAAGCCGGCCACCACCACGGCGAGGAACGGCCCGACCGTGCAGCCGAGCGAGGCCACCGCGTATGCCACGCCGAAGAGCGCCATCGAGCCGAACCGGGCCCGGACCGCCGGCCCGGCCGCCGGCCGCGGGGTGACGGTGGGCAGCTGGCGGCCGGCGAGAAGCCACCCACCGGCCGCCACCAGCGCCGCACCGATGAGCACCGACACCCATGGCAGCCGACGCGCGACGGTGTCCGCGACTGGCCCGGCGAGTAGACCGAACGCGCCGAAGACCGCGACGAAGCCGACGGTCATCGCGCCGGTCAGGGCCATCGCCCGGCCCACCGGCGCGAGGGGTCCCCGGGCGGCTGCCGGGCCGTCGCCCAGCACCAGCACCGACAGGTACGCGGGCAGCAGCGCGAACCCGCACGGGTTCACCGCGGCGAGCAGGCCGGCGGCGACCGCCAGACCGTAGGGGGCGTCGGGCATGTCAGGTCAGCTCGGCGATCCGCCGGCGCAGCTCCGCCTGGGACAGCGCCCCGGAGTGCACCACCGTGCCGGTCGAGTCGAGCAGGACGTACCACTCCTGGCTGGTGACGCCGAACCGGCGCCACACCGCGCCCTCGTCGTCGGCCAGGTGCGGGAAGGCGGCGATGCCGGTGTCCCGGGCGAAGCGCCGCATGGCGTCGGCGCCGCTGCCCAGCCCGGCCACCCCGATCAGGGTGACCCGGTCGGCGTTGTCCCGCCGCACCGCGGCCACGTCGTCGGCGACGCCCCGGCAGCGGCTGCACCAGGCCGCCCAGAACCACAGCACGGCCGGCTTGCCGGCGAGGCTGCTGCCGGCGAACGACCCGCCGTCGATGGTGCGCGCGGTGAAGTCCAGCGTGGTCGGTACCGGGGCGGCGGGGCCGCCCGTCGTGGCGGCGGACGCCGGGGCTGAGGCCGCCGGGGCTGAGGCCGCCGGCGCCGAGGCTGCCGGGGCCGCGTCGTCGGTCGGCTGGTCGGCGCCTGCGCAACCGGCGAGGGCGAGAACGGCGGTCAGCGTGAGCGGCAGCAGTGGCGATCTGGTGGCAGGCATGGCCGGGATGCTATCCACGGCCGAGCGCTTCCGACCCTTACCGCCCGGTTACGGCTCCCGTCAGGCCGGGCGGGCGCCCACCGCGTCGCGGATCTCGGCGCCCTGGGCGCCCTCCACCGCGCGGGCACAGTGGGCGCAGCAGAAGAAGCGGCCGGAGACCTCGACGCCATGGCCGACGATCTTCGTCTGGCAGTGCTCGCAGATCGGCGCCATCTTGTGGATCGCGCACTCGAAGCAGTCGAAGGTGTGCGTGGCGCCGCTGGCCGTGCGCACCTCGAACGCCATCCAGTAGTCGTTGCCGCAGACCTCACAAGTAGCCATACGAAACCCCCCGAAAACGGACCTGTCATCCCAGGGTCGGTGAGCGGACACCGCGCGGCAACCGGAACCCGCGAACCTGATCCGGCTCGACGGCATGTCGCCCCCGGCGTGTCGCGCGTTAGGCCGGGTGACCGCCCCGACACCCCCCGGGAGGACCGTGTGATCAAGCGCAACAGGCTTTTCGGCAACCAGACCCGGGTCACCTTCTGCCTCCCCCGGGACACCCCGCCCGGCCCGGTGAGCGTGGTCGGCTCTTTCAACGGCTGGGAGCCCGGCCGGCACGAGCTGGTGCCCCGCCGCGACGGCACCCGGACGGTGACGGTCAGACTCGGCCCCGGCGAGCACCGCTTCCGCTACCTGGCCACCGGCGGGGTGTGGCTGGACGACGACTCCGCCGACGCGATCGACGAGCAGGGCTCCCGTCTCCTGCTCTGATCAGCCCGTCGCGGGGCCGCCGGGTCAGCCCTGCTTCGGCTCCAGCCGGACGGAGACCGAGTTCACGCAGTGCCGGGTGTCCTTCGGGGTGAAGCCCTCACCCTCGAAGACGTGCCCCAGGTGGCTGTCGCACCGGGCGCAGCGGATCTCCGTACGCCGCATGCCGAGGGTGTTGTCGGGAAGCTCCTTCACCGCGCCCGGGATGGCGTCGTCGAAGCTCGGCCAGCCGCAGTGCGAGTCGAACTTGTCCTCGCTGCGGAACAGCTCCGCCCCGCAGGCCCGGCAGTGGTAGACGCCGGGGGTCTTGGTGTCGACGTACTCGCCGGTCCACGGTGGCTCCGTGCCGTGCTCGCGGAGCACCCGGAACTCCTCGGGGCTCAGCCGGACCCGCCACTCTTCCTCGGTACGGGGCAGTTCGCTCTCGGAAAGACTCACCGGTCAACGGTACGACGAGCGTCGGTGCCATCGCATATGGTCGCCAAATGGGTGCGACGAAGGCCGCGGCCGAGGAGATCGAGGTCGCCGGGCACACCGTACGGTTGAGCAGCCCGGATCGGGTCATCTTCCCGCAGCGCGGCTTCACCAAGGCGGACGTCTTCCACTACTACCTGTCCGTGGGCGACGGGATCATGCGCGCCCTGCGCGACCGGCCCACCACGTTGCAGCGCTTCCCCGAGGGCATCGAGGGGGAGATGTTCTTCCAGAAGCGGGTGCCGGCCCGGGGCGTACCCCCGTGGGTCCAGACCGCGGAGATCAGCTTCCCCAGCGGCCGGAAGGCCGCCGAACTCTGCCCGGCCGACCTGGCGCACGTGGCCTGGGCCGCGCAGATGGGCACGGTGGTCCTCCACCCCTGGCCGGTGCGCGCCACCGACGTCGACCGCCCCGACGAGCTGCGGATCGACCTGGACCCGCAGCCCGGCACCGACTTCACCCACGCGGTCACCGCCGCCGGCGAGCTGCGGGCGCTGCTGGACGAGCTGGGGGTGACCGGCTGGCCGAAGACGTCCGGCGGCCGGGGCGTGCACGTCTACCTGCGCATCCAGCCGCGTTGGACGTTCGTCGAGGTGCGCCGGGCCACCATCGCGCTGGCCCGTGAACTGGAGCGCCGCCGCCCCGAGCTGGTGACCACCGCATGGTGGAAGGAGGAGCGAGGCAGCCGGGTCTTCGTCGACTTCAACCAGATGGCCCGGGACCGGACCATCGCCTGTGCGTACTCGCTGCGGGCCAACGCGCGGGCCACCGTCTCCACCCCGGTCCACTGGGACGAGCTGACCGAGGTGGACCCGGACGACTTCGACCTGCGCACCGTGCCGGCCCGGATCGCCGAGCGGGGTGACCCGCACGCCGGCATCGACGACGCCCCGTGGGACCTCACCCCGCTGCTCGAGTGGGCCGAGCGGGACGCCGCCGCCGGGCAGGGCGACCTGCCGTATCCGCCGGAATACCCGAAGATGCCGGGCGAGCCGAAGCGGGTGCAGCCCTCCAAGGACCGCGACCGCCCGCGCGCCTGAGGCGGGCGCCCGAGCCGGCGACCGGCGGCTGGCCGGTCACGGCTTCGGGCACGCCACCAATCACGGATTGCGGCATCCTGCCCCTCCGCTCGCTCGGATCCCGGTAACGATCATGTAACGGGCGCGAACCTTTTCCGACCCCCGACTGGTCTTCCTGTTCGTCGGCCCGACCGGGGGCCAGGGGAGGGCCGGATGAGACTGGTGTGGAAGCGGGCCAACGAGGCGCGTGGGCTGCTGCTGGCCGCGGTGGCCGCGGCGCTGGTGGCAGTCGCGTTGGTCACCGGGCTCACCGACTACAACCGCCGGGCGGTGGAGGCTGGCCAGCGGGCAATGCTCGCCGGAGCCACCTATGAGGAGCGCAGCCTGCTGGTGAGTGGCTCCGGCGGCCGGGACGCCACCGAGCTGGCCACCCGGGATCGGGCGATCCGCCAGGCGTTCGCCAATGGTCTCGGTGGCGCTCCGGTCACCGTCACCGGTGCCCGGTACGGCGGCGGTCGGGAACTGACCGGTGACCTCGGCCCGCAGGTCCGGGCTGACGACGACCCCGTCTTTGCCAACCTCGCGGCCCTGGACGACCTGCCCGTGCACGCCGAACTGGCCGCCGGTGCCTGGCCCACCGCCGGGGCAAGCCCGTTGGAGGTGACGCTGCCGGAGAAGGTCGCCGGCGCGCTGGGGATGACCGTCGGCGAACGGGTGCCGATGCTCGACCGCAGCACCGAACGGGCTGGCGAGGTGGTGCTCATCGGGACCTGGCGGCCGCGTGACCCGGCCGAGCCGTACTGGCGGTTGGCGCCCGGATTGGGGGTGGGCAGCGCGGCGGAATCCGACACCTCGTACGGGCCATTCGTGCTCGACCCGGCGGACTTCGCCGCGACGTTCCCGGGCTCGGTCTCAGCGTGGTGGGTGGTCGAGCCGGATCTCGCGGCGGCGGCCCGGAAAGGTCGGCTGCTCGACGTCCGGCAGGCGGTCACCGACGCTGTCAGCGAGATGCCCGAAGCCGCCGGGCTCGGCTCCTCCGTGCAGATCGTCACCGCGATGGACCGGTTGCTCAGCCGGATCGCCCGGGCCGATCTGGTGGGGCGGTCCTCGCTGACCACCCCTGTGCTGCTGATCGTGGTCCTCGGCGGCTATGCGTTGGTGCTGGTCGCCGCGCTGCTGCATGAGGACCGGCGGAACCAGACCGCCCTGCTGCGGGCCCGGGGTGCCGCACGGGGACAGCTAGCTGGCCTCGCCGCCCGGGAGGCGGCGCTCGTCGTCCTACCGGCCGCAGTGCTCGGTCCGCTTCTCGCTGGCGAGGCACTACAACGTGCGGGCAGCGGCGATCTGAGCGCCCCGGCACTCACCGGCAGCAGCCGCACGCTGCTCTGGGTGGTGGCGTCGGTCACCGCCGCTGGCTGCCTGGTCGCGATGGTCGCCCCGACGCTGCGCGGGGCTGGGACGTACGTCGCCGACATGGCGTCCCGGTCCCGGCCCGCCCGGTCCGCCATCGTGCAGCGGGCCAGCCTGGACCTGGTATTGGTCGGGTTCGCGGTGCTGGCCTGGATGCAGCTGCGTCAGTACTCCTCGCCGGTGACCGGTGCGGCCGGGCGGCTCGGGGTGGACCCGCTGCTGGTCGCCGCGCCGACGCTGGGCGTGCTCGCCGGCGCCGTGGTGGCGTTGCGGCTGCTCCCACCCGCAACCCGGTTCGCCGAACGCTTCATCGACCGCAGGCTGTGGACGGCGACCATCCTTGGCATGTGGCAGGCGGGGCGCCGCCCGCACGCCGGGCCGGTGCTGCTGCTGGCCCTCGCCGTCGGTGGCAGCACCCTGGCCTGGTCGTTGGTCGCCACCGGCGAGCGGTCCCTCGTCGACCAGGCCAACCACACCGTCGGCGCCGACCTGCGGCTCACCGAACGCGACGGAGTCGCCCCGATCGGCCGGACCGACGAGCTCGGGTCCGTGGCCGGCGTGGAGCGGGCACTGCCGGCCTGGCGGGATGAGATCCGGGTCGGCCGCGGCGACCTGCCGGCCACCGTGGTGAGCCTTGACGCGGCGGCCGCGGCACAGGTGGTGCAGCTCGACGAGCGACTGGCCGGTGGGCCGGTGCGGGCGCTGTTCGACCGGCTGGTCCGGGCGCGGAGTGCGCGGGCCGGGGTCGAGCTGCCCGCCGGCACCCGGTCGGTTACTGGCACCCTCCGGACCCCGGTGCAGGATGCCGTGTCCCCGCACCAGGTCGCCGTGTCGATGCTGCTGACCGGGGCGGACGGGCTGGCCTTCCGGCTGCCGTTGCCAAGCACGGGTAGCGACGGCCGGCCGGCGCGGTTCACCGTGAGGTTGCCCGACGTCAAGAGCCTTCGGCTGGCTGGATTCGAGGTCGATGGGGGTGACGTGGCCGGAGAGGCGTACCAGCTGGAGCTGGCCGACCTGCGACTGGTGGGCGCAGACGGGGCGGCTCAACCGGCGCAGCTCGGCGACGCCTGGGTGGCGACCAACGGCCAGCCCGACGGCAAGCTCAGCGTCTCGGCGGCGGCCGATGCGTTGTCGGCCGTGAACGACGTGATCTTCCTGCAGGGCGGCCGGTTCGCATACCAGGGGCCATCCCGCTTCGCCGTGGTGCCGGCCGGCGACAAGCCGCCCGTACCCGCGCTGATGACCCCTCGGGTACGCGAGGCGCTGAGCCTGCACACCGGAGACACCGTCACCCTCTCGCTCTCCGGCGTGTCGCTGCCGGTCACGGTGGTCGGCGAGCTGGTCTCGGTGCCGTCCACCGCGGGCGAGGGCGTGCTGCTGGACCTGCCCACCGCGACGGACTGGCTGCTTCGGGACCGAGGCACGACCCGACCGGTGCAGGAGTGGTGGCTGGACACCGACGCCGATACCCATGCGGCGGCGGCCCGTGCGGCCGCGGATCTGCCCGGCGTCACGGTACTGGACCGGCGGGAAGTGGCCGAACGCGCCGCAGCGGACCCGTACTGGCGGGGCACGCGCGCGGGGCTCCTCGCCGCCGCGCTCGGTGCGGTGCTGCTGGCCCTCGTCGGGTTGATCGTCGACGTCTGGGCCACGGCCCGGCACCGGCTGGGAGAGTTCGCCGTGCTGCACACGCTCGGCGCCACCCCCCGGCTGCTGGCCCGGGCGCTGCTGGCCGAGCAGACCTTCCTCGCCGGGATCGGGGTCGGGGTCGGGTTGCTGCTGGGCGCGGTAGTCGGCGTGACGATGGCCCCCCTGGTCATCCTCACCCCGTCGGCCAGCAGGCCGGTGCCCGAGGCGGCCTTCGTGCTGCCCTGGGCGCCGGTCGGGCTGACCGCGTTCGGCCTGTTGCTGGCGGCGCTGGCCTTCAGCGCGTTCATCGCCCTCGGCATCCGGCAGCGGGTGGCGGCGGCGCAGCTGCGGATCGGGGGAGACCGGTGACCGGGTGGGGCGGAGCGATGACCACGAGCGGGGAGGCGGCGGAATGAGCATCGGCGCGGTCGCCCGCCGGATCCGGGCATACGGTGGGCAGTTCCTGCTGCTCGCCGCGCTGGCCATGGTCGTCATGCTGCTGATCAGCGCAGTGCCGCGGGTGGTCAACTGGCACACCGATCAGGGCCTGCGGACGATGCTGGCCAGCCAACCGGCCGAGAAGCGGGATGTGACGTACTCGACCGGCATGCCGCTGTTCAACGCTGGAAACGGCACGTCGTTGGTGACCGCGTTCGAGGCCGATCTGCCCAGGAAGCAGGCCGAGATGCCGCCGGACGTGCGGAGGTTGGTCGACCAGCGGTGGTTCACCGCGGAGACCGACCCCGGCCGGGTCACGGGCCGGGATCTGGCGGCGAAGAACCTCCTGGTCGACCTCGGTCTGCGGAGCATGCCGGGAATCGCGGAGGCCGGCACCCTGACCGAGGGACGCTGGCCGGCTGCGGGGGCGCGCGGTGAGCCAGTGCAGGTAGCGCTGGCCGCCGAGGTGGCCGGCAAGCTGAACCTGCGGGTCGGCAGCCAACTGGCCCTCGCCGGCCCCGAGTCGCAGACGCCGGAGGGTGCCCCGGAGCCCGTCCGGGTCTCCCTGGTGGGCGTTTTCCAGCCACGTGATCGCGCGGACGGCATCTGGCAGGGCCTGCCCTCGGTCCTGCACGTGGTCGAGCCGCAGGGCGACGGCCAACCGTTCGTCGCGGTGGGGGTCGCAGACAGCGCCGCGCTGGACCGCCTGTCCGTCGACGGCTGGGGCCTGCGGTTCAGCTGGCGCTACCGGTTGGGCACCAGCGACATCAACGCGCGCGAGGTGCCCGGGCTGATCGACAACCTTCAGCGGATGAGCCGGCAGGCCCAGGGCTTCACCCTTGTCCAAGGCCTCGACATCCCGCTGCGGGAGTTCGTGGCCGCGGTGGCCGCCGCCCACACCGTCCTGGCGGTGATCGCGGCCGGCGTGCTGGCGACCCTGGCCGGATTGGTCGTGTTGGCCGCCGGCCTGACCGTCCGCCGGCGCCGGGCCGAGTTCACGCTGCTGCGTGCCCGGGGCGGCACGGCCACCACCGCAGCCCGCCGAAGCCTCGCCGAGTCGTTGCTGGTGATGGTGCCCGCCGCCGCGCTCGGCTGGCTCCTCGGAAACCTGGCACCCGGAGCGCCCGGCGACACTGCGGCGATCGCCGTGGTCGCGGCGGTCCTGCTCACCGTGGCGCTGCCGGTGGCGACCCTCACCGCGCCGACCGGTGTCGCCGGGCGGCGTGATCTGATCAAGCTGCGGCCGTCCGCGCGTCGGATCACGGTGGAGGCGAGCCTGTTGCTGCTCGCCGTGCTCGCGGTCGTGCTGCTGCGCCGCCGCGGCCTCGTCCTCGGTGAGATCGACCCGCTGCTGGTCTCGGTCCCGGTGCTGCTCGGCATCGGCGCGGCGGTGCTGGCCGTACGGCTCTACCCGTGGCCGCTGCGGCTGATCAGCCGGCTCGCCGCTCGGACGCGAGGCAGCGTTGCCTTCCTGGGCACCGCCCGGGCCAGCCGCGCCGTCTTCACAACTCCACTCGTGGTCGTCGTGCTGGCCATCGCGACCGCAGCGTTCTGTGCGGTCGTCGCCGCCGGCATCGAAACGAGCCGGGGCGGACTGGCCACCCAGCGGGTGCCCGCCGACGCGCTGATCCAGGGGGAGCGGATCGCGCCGGAGACCGGGGCGGACCTGGAACGGCTGCCGGGAGTGCGGGCGGCCGCCCCGGTGCTGACGGAGGCGGGCCAGCGTCTGTCGAAGGATGCGATCGGCACGGAATCCCGACTCGGCGAGGTCAGCGTGGTGCTGGTCGACGGGCCAGCCATGACGCGGGTGGTCCGGGAGGCCGGGGTCGAGGTGACCGTGCCCGGGGCGCTGCTCACCGTCGGCGCGCAGCCGGGTCCGCTGCCCGCGGTGGTCTCCCCAGCGGTGGCCACCGACCTGGCCGCCGCCGGCTTGGACCGCTCCGCCTTCGTCACGGTGCAGGGCCAGCGGTACGAGTTCCGGGTGGCCGGGCGGGCCAACAGCTTCCCGATGCTCCGGTCCGACAATGGCAGGTTCGTCGTCCTGCCGTGGCAGTCCCTGCCTCGGCGCGACTACGCCGCCGTGCCGACCGGTTTCCTGGTCGCCGGCGATGGCCTCGATGTCGAGAAGCTGCGCCAGGTAGGCAACGCCGGCCAGTCCCGATTCCAGAAGGACGGGGCGATCGTGGGGCGCGAGCGGTCGCGCGAGGTGGAGGTCCTCACCTGGGCGGAGACCCGCCGGCAGTTGGCCGAGGGCGCCGCGAACGGAGTTCTGGTCTTCGGCTTCATCGCCGGCGCCGCCGTCGGGACGGCGCTGGGGCTGCTGTCGATCGCGTTCGTGGTGCTGGCCGGCGCCCGGGCCCGCGGCCAGGTGCTGTCCCGGCTGCGCACCCTCGGTCTGTCCCGCCGCCAGTGGCGGGGACTGCTGCTGGTGGAGTTGGCTCCCCTGGTCGGCGTGTCGGTGCTCACCGGCGCGCTGGTCGGTGCCCTGCTGCCGCTGCTGCTCACCCCGGTGCTCGGGCTGTCGACCTTCACCAGCGGCGCCCCCGTCCGGGTGGCGTTCGAGCCCCGCCTGGTCGCCGGGGTCGTCGCGCTCGGGGCGGTCGCCCTCGGCTTCGCGGTCGCCGTCGAGGCCCTGAACAACCGCCGGATGCGCCTCGGCGAGGTGCTCCGGCTAGGAGAGGAGAGCTGATGACCGCTACCGCACAGACCCCCGTCGTGCCGGACCTCGCCGACCTGCAGCGGCGGGCCGCCCAGCGCGCCGCCGAGCGGGCCGGGGGCCAGGACCGGCTGCGCGGGCACATCGTCTGCGACGGCCTGGTCCGGATCTTCAAGACCGAGGGGGTGGAGGTGGTCGCGCTGCAGGGGCTCGACCTGGTCATCGACCGGGGTGAGCTGGTGGCGATCGTCGGCGCCTCCGGCTCCGGCAAGTCCACCTTGTTGAACATCCTCTCCGGACTCGACACCCCGACCGCGGGCATCGCCCGGGTGGCGGAGTACGACCTGCTCAACCTCTCCGCCCGACGGCGGCTGAGCTACCGCCGCCAGGTGGTCGGCTTCGTCTGGCAGCAGACCGGCCGGAACCTGCTGCCGTACCTGACCGCGCTGGAGAACGTGGAACTGCCGATGCGGCTGGCCGGAGGTCGGGGCCGGTGGGAGCGCCGGGAACGGGCCCGCGAGCTGCTCGACATGGTCGGCGTCGGCTACTGCGCGGACCGCCGGCCGGGCCAGATGAGCGGCGGCGAGCAGCAGCGCTGCGCGGTCGCCGTGGCGGTGGCCAACGACCCGGAGGTGCTCTTCGCCGACGAGCCGACCGGCGAACTGGACGAGGCGACCGGGGCCGAGGTGTTCGCCGCGCTGCGGACCATCAACGCCGAGCTGGGCGTCACCATCGTGGTGGTCACCCACGACCCCACGGTGGCCGGCCAGGTCCGGCGGACCGTCGCCATCCGCGATGGCAGGACCTCGTCGGAGGTACGCCGGACCGCGCGGGTCACCGCCGACGGCAGCACCGAGCTGGTCAGCGAGGAGTACGCCGTGTTGGACCGGACCGGCCGGATGCAACTGCCGGCGTCCTTCGTGGACGCCCTGTCCCTGCGGGACCGGGTCCGGCTCAACCTGGAACCGGACCACGTCGAGGTGCGGCCCGGCGACCGGGCGCACGCCGAACGGAGCGAGGCATGAGCGAGCGTAACCGAGCGAATCATCAGTGCAGCGCCGTGGTGCCTCATGCCGGCGCCGAGCGTAGCGAGGTGGCGGCATGAGCGAGCAGTTGTCGGTTGCGCCGGTTCGGGTCGCCACCACCGACGAGGTGGTCCGGGTGGAGGGGGTGAGCCGGACCTTCGGCAAGGGCGAGCACGCCGTGCACGCCGTACGGGACGTCTCGTTCTTCGCCGGACGTGGCGAGCTGGTGGTGGTCCGGGGCCGATCCGGCGCGGGCAAGACAACCCTGCTGAACCTCGTCGGCGGCTTGGACCGGCCGGACGCCGGCCGGGTCCGGGTGGCCGGGCAGGACGTGACCGCCGCGGGCGAGCGGGAACTGCTGGCGCTGCGCCGGGGCACCGTCGGCTTCGTCTTCCAGACCTTCGGGCTGGTGCCGATCCTGTCCGCGGCCGAGAACGTCGGGGTGCCGCTGCGGCTGGCCAAGGTGCCGGCCGCGGAGCGGGAGCAGCGGGTGGCCGTGCTGCTGGAACTGGTCGGGCTGGGCGGGCACGCCGCGCAGCGCCCGTTCGAGCTGTCCGGCGGGCAGCAGCAGCGGGTGGCGGTGGCCCGGGCCCTGGCGAACGAGCCGGATCTGCTCATCGCCGACGAGCCGACGGGCCAGCTCGACTCGGAGACCGGGCGGTCCATCATGGACCTGTTGCGGGCCGTGGTGCACGCCCGGGGCATGACCGCCCTGGTCGCCACCCACGACCCGGCCCTGATCGAGCTGGCCGACCGCATCCTGACCCTGCGCGACGGCCGCCTGGTGGACGACTGACCGCCCCGGCTCGCCCCGCCCCGCGCTGCTTCGATCATGAAGTTGTTGTCGCGCCGCCCCGTGCCGGCGGACAACAACTTCATGATCGACGGGGTGGGTGGGGGCGGCGGGTCAGTCGCGGCAGCGGCGGCGGTGGTAGGCGAGGGTGACGGCGAGCAGCAGCGGGCCCCAGAGGAGCAGCGGGGCGTAGCAGGCCAGCAGCAGTGCGAAGCCGGCCGGCGAGAAGCCCAGGCCGTCGCCGTCGACCACGAGGTCCCGGACGAGCATGTTCCGGGCGGCGTACGCCCAGACGAGGGTGACTCCGACGGCGCCGGCGGTGGCGACGGTGACCGCGAACGACGGCGGCACGCGGCGCCCGCCCAGCAGCGGCAGCCAACGGGGGAACACCTCGCCCCACGGGCGGACCAGGCCCAGTGCGAGCAGCGCCAGCGCCTCGGAGACCACGGTCAGCGAGACGACGTAGACGCTCTCCCAGCCGTGCGTGCGGACCGGCGCCCCGTGCTCGTACGCGCCGATCGGCACCCCGGCGACCAGGGCGATCCGCCACAGGCCGGACGGCAGGACGGCCAGCGGGATCAGGTGGGCGACCCGGACCGCCCAGGCGGGCGCGGGCCGGCCGTCGCGCGGATGGACGACCGGGCCGGCTGGTCTTACGGCTGTGGGCATCAGGCTCCTCCTCGACTGTGCCGTCCAGCCTGCCCCGGGCGCCGGCCCCGATCCTCCTGCCCGACGGGGAGCCGCCTCCCCTCCGCGGGGGAGAGCGAGGCCTAGAGCGCCAGCTTCATCCCCTCGTGGCTGGCCACAAAGCCGAGATTGCGGTAGAAGCGGTGCGCGTCGGCGCGGGTCTTGTCGGTGGTGAGCTGCACCAGCGCGCAGCCCCGCTCCCGGGCCCGGTCGATCGCCCAGGTCATCATCTCCCGGCCCAGCCCCCGGCCGCGCAGGTCGGAGCGGACCCGGACCGCTTCGATCAGCGACCGTTCGGCGCCGTGCCGGCCCAGCCCCGGGATGTACGTGATCTGCATGCAGCCGACCAGCTCGCCACCGGCGTCGGCGACGATCAGGTGGTTGCGCGGGTCGGCGTCGATGTCGGCGAACGCCTTCTCGTACGCGTCGTCCACCTCGGTGAAGTCGCGGGCCTTGCCCAGCACGTCGTCGGCGAGCAGGGCGATGATGGCGGGCAGGTCCGCGTGGACCGCCTCCCGGAAGATCACGTCGGTCATGCCGGCAGCGTCACACAGCAGCATTCGTCGATGTGCAGTCGGTCATCGGGCCGGGCACCGCAGCCCCTCCCGGGGCACGGTCAGCGAGATCAGGTACGCGTCGACGGCGGCGGTGATGCAGGCGGTCTGCGGGTAGGCCGTGTGCCCCTCGCCCTCCCAGGTCAGCACCCGGCCGACCCCCAGCATCGAGGCGAGCGCGGCCGTCTGCTCGTACGGCGTCGCCGGGTCACCGGTGGTGCCGACCACCACGATCGGCGGCGCGCCGGCCGCCTTGCCGGTCGGGTACGGATCCCGCGCGCCGGGCCACTCCACGCAGCCGAGCATGCCCACCGCCAGGGCCGGACCGAAGAGCGGGTACTTCTGCCGCCACTGCGACTGGAACTGGCGGATCTGCTCCCGGCTCGGCTTCTCGGTCTCGTCCGCGCAGTTCACCGCCAGGTTCGCGTCGAACAGGTTCGAGTAGTGCCCGTCGTCCCCCCGGCCCGCGTACGCGTCGGCGAGCGTGAACACGCCGGTCGGGTCGCCGCCCTGCAACGAGTCGATCGCCCGGGCCAGTTCCTGCCAGCCCGCCTCCGTGTAGAGGGACGAGATGATCGCGTAGAACACCCAGCCGGCGGTGGCCTCCCGGCCGTCCGTGCCGCGTACCGGGGAGACCCTCGCCTTGTCGATGGCGGAGGTGACCGCCGCCCGGGCGTCCGGGGCGATCGGGCAGCGGCCGGCGTTGGCCGCGCACCAGCGGCCGAAGTTGTCGAAGGCCCGCTCGAAGCCCTTGGCCTGGCTCTCCGACCCGGCGATCAGCTTCTGCTGCGGGTCGACCGCGCCGTCCAGCACCAACGCCCGCACCCGCTGCGGGTAGAGCTGCGCGTACACCGCGCCGAGCAGGGTGCCGTAGGAGTAGCCGAGGTAGGTGAGCTTGTCGTCGCCGACCGCCGCGCGTACCGCGTCCATGTCCCGGGCGGCCTGCTCGGTGCCGTAGAGCGGGAGCTGGTCGCCGTATTTGTCGCCGCAGCCCGTGCCGACCCGCCGGTTCAGCGCGACGAAGCCGTCGAACGCCGCCTGGCTCTGCGGGTCGGGGTCGTAGCCGAAGCTGGCGTCCAGGTCGGCGTCGGAGATGCACTTGACCGGGCTGGACCGGTCGACCCCGCGCGGGTCGAACCCGACGATGTCGAAGCGGTCGGTGACCGTGGGCGGCAGCCCGCCGAACGCCGGGCCGAAGGAGAGGTAGACGGCGGTGTCCACGCCGGACGCCCCGGGCCCACCCGGGTTGACCACCAGCGACCCGATCCGGTCGTGCTGCCGGTTGGACCGGATTCGGATCAGCGCGATCTCGAACGTCTCCCCGCTGCCGGGCCGGGTGGTCGCGCCGGTGGTCGCGCCGTTGCCCCAGTTCCGCGGTACGAGGATCCGGGCGCAGTCGTAGCGCATGCCCGCCGCGCCCCGGCCCACCAGCTCGTCGGGGACCTCGGGGCAGGCGCGCCAGGTCGGGGCGGTGCCCGGCGGCGCCGCCGAGCCCTGGCTCTCGGTACGCGGGGCGAACGCCGGCAGCGTGCAGCCGGCGGTCAGCACCACCGCGGCGACGAACCCGGCCAGGGTGGGCCGGACCGGGCGGATCCGGTCGGAGAAGCGCGTCACGTGGCAGCCTTCCGTGATCATGTCCGACGGCCAGGCTACGCCCGGCCCGACCCCTCACCGACGATCGCCGCCGGGTCCCCGCGCAGCACCTGGTCGACGTCGTAGCGGATCGGGCGCTCCAACTGGTCGTAGGTGCAGGAGCGGGGATCGCGGTCGGGGCGCCAGCGGACGAACTGGGCGGTGTGCCGCAGCCGGTCGCCCTCCATCGCGTCGTACCCGACCTCGGCCACCAGCTCCGGGCGGAGCGGCTCCCACTCCAGGTTGCGGGTGCCGGTCCACCGGCTCACCCCGCCCGGGATGCGCTGGCCCCGCTCGTGGTCGCCGTGCACCCACGGGTGGTCGCCGGCCACGTCGCGGTACGGCTCCAGCTCCGCCAGCAGTTCCTTGCGGCGAGCCGCGGTGAACGACGAGCTGACCCCGATGTGGTGCAGCACGCCGGCGTCGTCGTAGAGGCCGAGCAGCAGCGAGCCGACCACCGGGCCGGACTTGTGCCAGCGGAAGCCGGCCACCACCACGTCGGCGGTGCGGGCGTGCTTGACCTTGAACATCAGCCGCTTGCCCGGCTCGTATGCCAGGTCGGCCGGCTTGACGATGAGGCCGTCCAGCCCGGCCCCCTCGAACACGTCGAACCAGCGGCGTGCGGTCCCCGGGTCGGTGGTCACCTGGGTGACGTGCATCGGTGGTTCGACCTTCGCCAGCGCCTGCTCCAGCCGGGCCCGCCGCTCGGGATAGGGCCGGTCGGTGAACAGCTCGTCGTCGAGGGCGAGCAGGTCGAAGGCGACGAAGTCGGCCGGGGTGGTCTCGGCGAGCAGCTTCACCCGGGACGCGGCCGGGTGGATCCGCTGGGCGAGCAGCTCGAAGTCGAGACGCGGCTGGCCGCTCGGGCCGTCGCGCCGGATCACGATCAGCTCGCCGTCGACCGCGCACCGGGGCGGGAGCTGACGCCGGGCCTGTTCGACCACCTCCGGGAAGTAGCGGGTCATCGTCTTGCCGCCCCGGCTGGCCAGCTCGACCTCGTCGCCGTCACGGAAGATGATGCAGCGGAAGCCGTCCCACTTCGGCTCATACGTCATGCCGGGGGCGGTGGGCAGTTGGGGCACGCTCTTGGCCAGCATCGGCTCGACCGGCGGATTGATCGGCAGGTCCACGGCGACCAGTCAATCAGACGCCACCGACAGTGGTGAGGCAGATCACCGGTGGCCCTGGGCGGCGTGTCCTGCGCCGAGCCCTTCGTCACCGTCGCCCAGATGGTGAAGCCGCAGGTCAGCGTTACCGTTCGCGGCGTGCCGGAGTGGAGCTGCGGGTGCTGTGGGCGCTGGCGGGTCAGCCTGGAGCTGATCCGCGGGCGGTACCGCTACCGGCTGGTGCACCGCTACCGCCCGGAGCAGGGCGGCGGGGCCAACGTCATCGGCGAGGTCGCCTCGGTGGCCGAACTGGAGGAGCTGCTCCACCGGTACGCCCCGGTCGGCCTGGCCGACCTCCGCGAGGCCGCGTAGCGCGCCGCCGGCCGGGACGGACCCCCGGTGTTGGCCGGCGACCGCCTCTGACCGATATGCCGCTGAGGCATATTTATGCCGGAGAGGCATGTCGCCTACGGAACTTGTGCCGGCGGCGACGAGCCGGGTGACGATCGGAGGTGGCGGTGCCCGAGCTGACGTACCCCGAGGTGGGGGCGACGCGCGACGGACGCCTACCGGCCGGCTACCACCACCTGCGCCACCGGGTCCGGCTGCCGGACGGCTGCTTCGCGACGGCGGCCGACGCGGTGCTCGGCTGGCGGCTGCACCGGGCGGCCGGGGTGGCGATGCGCACCGACGCGCCCCGGGCCGAGGTGGGCGTGCGGGCCACCCCCGGCCTGGGTGTCGGCCCGCTGCGGATCTGGGGCCCGACCGAGGTGGTCTGGGCGGTGAACGAGCCGGACCGGGTCGGTTTCGGCTACGGCACCCTGCCCGGGCACCCGGAGGTCGGCGAGGAGGCGTTCCTGGTCGTCCGGGACGGGCCAACCGCCGTCTGGTTCGAGGTGACCGCGTTCAGCCGCCCGGCCCGCTGGTGGGTCCGGGCCGCCGGTCCGCTGGCCCGCGCGGTCCAGCACGCGTACGCCCGGTGGCTCGGCCGCACCCTGCGCCGCCTCTGCGCCGGTCAGTAGCTCGCGAACGAGCGGATGGTCGCCCGGGGGCCGTACCGGGGCGCCCGGATTCCGGCCGCCTCCAGCAGCAGGCAGACCCGCCCCCGGTGGCCCCGGAACGGCTCCAGCAACGCCAGCATCCGGGCGTCGTCGCCGCGCGGCTCCCCGGCGAGGGCCCAGGCCACCGTGTTGGGGATGTGGTAGTCGCCGACGCTGACCGCGTCCGGGTCGCCGTAGGCGATCCGGACCACCTCGGCGGCGGTCCACGGACCGATGCCGGGGATCGCGGTGAGCCGGCGGGTGGCATCGGCGGCGTCGGCGCAGCGTTCCAACCGCTCCGCGGCGGCGGCCGCGCGGCGCAGCGTGTCGGCCCGCCGCTGCTCCACGCCGAACGGGTGGAACACCCAGTACGGGCTGGCCGCGACCGCCGCCGGCGCGGGCGGCAGCAGCAGTGCCAGCGGCCCGGGGGCCGGCTCGCGGAAGTGCCGGACGGCCGCCGCGTACGCCCGGTACGCCTCCTTGCCGGTGACCTTCTGCTCGAGGATCGCCCGCAGCAGCCGGGGGAAGACCTGCCCGGTCGCCGGCATCCGCAGCCCACGGTGCTGGGCGGCCAGCCGGGCCACCACCGGGTGGGCGGCGGCCAGGTCGGCGAAGCCGGTCAGGTCGTCCCGGAGCCCGGCCACCCCGTCGGCCTGCTCGACCACCCAGTCGGCTCCCGGCCCGTACCCCTCGGCGACCAGTTCGCCGGCGGCGGCGCGCAGCGCGAGGGTGGCTGGCCCGGCCGGGGTCCGGGTGGCCCACCAGAAGCCGCCGTCGATGATCCGGGCACACGGGTCGTACGGGCTGAAGGTGAGCGCCCGGACCGACGCGCCGAGCCGGTAGCCGGCCGGGGGGCGCAGCGTCCGACGGGCAGCGGGGGAGGTCATCGACGTACCGAGAAGATCCCGGGCGGCGGCGGGGTGGAATCGGTGGCGTCCGCGTCGCGCACCACCGGAGCGCCCCCGGCGAACCGGTCCAGCTCCTCGCCGGCCAGCACCCGGCCGGGGAACCAGTCGCCGGCGGCCCGTCGGGCCAACTCCGGCACCGGCGGCTCCACCCGGGACGCGACCAGCACCAGGTTGCCGTAGCGCCGCCCGCGCAGCACCGCCGCGTCGCCGACCAGGCAGGCCCGGGGGAGCACCGTCCGGACCGTGGCGACCTGGGCGCGAGCGTGCCGCAGCGGCGGACCGTCGGCGATGTTCGCCAGGTAGGACCCGCCGGGGCGGAGCACCCGGGCCACCTCGGCGGCGTACTCCACCGAGGTGAGGTGGGCGGGGGTGCGGGCGCCGGCGAAGACGTCCGCCACCACGACGTCGTAGCTGGCGTCCCGGCTCGACGTCAGGGTGGCCCGGGCGTCGGCCACCCGTACCCGCAGCCGGGGATCGGTGGGCCAGGGCAGCGCCCGGCGGACCAGCTCCACGAGCGCGCCGTCCACCTCGGAGACCCGCTGCACGGACCCGGGCCGGGTGGCCGTGACGTACCGGGGCAGGGTCAGCGCGCCGCCGCCCAGGTGCAGCACCCGCAGCGGCGCGCCGGCCGGGGCGACCAGATCGAGCGCGGCGGCCAGCCGCCGCACGTACTCGAACTCCAGGTGGGTCGGATCCGTCAGGTCCACATGGGACTGCGGCGCGCCGTCCAGCAGCAGCGTCCACGAGCCCGGCCGGTCCGGGTCGGGCGCCAGCTCGGCCTGCCCGGTGTCGACCTGCTCGACCACCCGGTCCGCGTCGCGCCGGCGACCCATCAGCGCCGCCCTCGCTGGGCCGCCATGCTCAGACTTCTCTGCAGCAGGCGGGCGTCGCCCAGCCGCGCGCGCAGCGTGCGCTCCAGGCCCCCGATGGGGACCAGGTTCTGTGGGGCGCGCGGGTCCTTGTACGGGCTGGAGGCGAACCGGGGCAGGGTGACCAGCGAGAGGTCAGCCAGCTCGATCGCCTCGGCCTCGGGTAGCTCGGCGGAGCACTCCACCCGGACAATGCCCGCCCAGGGTGCCCCGCCGGCCCCCGGCAGCCGCAGATACCAGGAGTAGCCGCCCCAGGCGGTGCCCAGCCGGAACACCGGGCAGCGCTGGCCCGGGGCCAGCCCGGTCACCACCGCGGTCAGCCGGGCGTCCAGGTATTGGCTGTGCTGGGACTTGATGTAGCCGAGGGTGCGCGGCAGGTGCCGGCGGCTGCGCAACTGGCCGTCCACCACCAGCAGGTCACCGTCGGTGCGCGCGGCGTCGGAGACCGCCACCTCCAGCGCGGTCAGCGCCGCCTGCACCGCCGCCGGCAGCTTGCTCAGCTCACCGGCACCGCCGACCCGCTGCACCGGGTAGCGGACCTGCCCCGTCACCACGTCCTGCGCCGACGGGCTGGCGGTGAAGAGCCCTCGGCCCACCCGGGCCCCGGCCAGCTGCGCCGCGCCGCGCTCCAGGTCGCAGCGGACCACCCCGGCCGCGTACGAGGCGGCGATGCCTGGGAAGGAGCTGCCGTCCTCCTCGGCAGTCCAGATACTGGCGTCGATCCGGCGCACCCCGTCGACCAGCAGCACCACCTCCGGAGCGGGCACGTCCCGCCGGACGTCGAGCGCGCGCCACTCCGTCGCAGGAAGTTCGACGTCGGCGTGGACCTGAGCACTGCTCGGCGCCGCCGGTCCGCCTCCCCCGGCGGCCTCGAACGACGCCCCGTACGCCGGGTCCCACGCGTCGACGTAGAACCGGGTCACGTCGCCCCCACCCCGCCGTCGCGGCCCCGCCGCGCCGCCCCGCTCACCGGCCGGTCCGTTCCACGCGCGCCGTCCGGGCGTCCTTGCGGACCTCGAAGCGGACCGGGATCCGTTCGGCCAGGGCCGGCACGTGGGTGACCACGCCGACCATCCGGTCGCCCCGGGCGGCCAGATTTTCCAGGGTGGCGGCCACGGTGTCCAGGGTGGCCGCGTCGAGGGTGCCGAAGCCCTCGTCGAGGACGATCGACTCCAGGCTCGCCGCCGTGGTGGACATCCCGGCCAGCTGCTCCGACAGGGCCAGCGCCAGCGCCAGCGACGCCTGGAACGTCTCCCCGCCGGACAGCGTCCGCACTCCGCGCCGCAGCCCGGCGTCGTGCTGGTCGACCACGAAGAACTCGCCCTTGTCGTGCACCAGGTCGTACTGGCCGCCGGAGAGTTCCCGCAGGATCCGCGACGCGCCGTCGACCAGCAGGTCCAGGGCCTCGGCCAGCAGCCAGCGCTCGAAGTTGTTGGCCCGCAGGTGGCCGGCGAGGGCCCGGGCCACCCGGGCCTCCCGCTCGTGGCCGGCGCGCTGCTCGCGCAGCTCGGCGGCCCGCGCCCGGCGATCCTCCAGCAGGCGCAGCTCCGCCTCGGCGCGCTCCACGGCCACCGCCGCGTCCCGCGGCGGGTCGGCGGGCGCGGCCAACCCGGCGGCGGCGAAGAGCGCGGCGATCCGCGCCTCGACCGCCTCGGCGGCGGCCTCGGCCGTGCCGACCGAGGCGGCCAGCCCGGCCCGTTCGGTGCGGCGCCGCTCGGCCTGCTCGCCGGCCCAGCCGGCCAGGGCGGTCCAGGCGGCGGCCACGTCGTCCCGGTCGGCGGCCGGCGGGCCGAACCGGGCCAGCCCGTCCCGGGCGGCGTCGAAGTCCCGCCAGGCGCGGCGCAGCCGCTCCTGCGCGCCGTCGAGCGTGCCCCGGGCCCGGCGGGCGCCGTCCCGGCCGGCGCGCACCGCGCCGGCGGCCTCGTCCAGGGCGCGGCGCAGCCGGGCGTGCTCGGCCAGGCCATCCCGCAGGGTCTCCGGCGCGGCGGCCCCGGCCAGCTGCTCGTCCAGCTCGGTCAGCCGGGCCCGCAACTGGTCGTGCTCGGCGCGGGCCCGCAGCAGCACCCGGTCCAGCTCCCGGGCGGCGGCGTCGCGCTCCTGCACCAGCCGCTTGGCCGACTCGCTGGCCGCCCGGGCCGCCTTGCCGGCCGCGACCGCCCCAGCCACGGCCGACCCGGCGGGCACCGCCGGCACCCGCGACACCTCCTGCTCGCACACCGGGCAGGGGGCACCCGCGACCAGGTGCGCCCGCAGCGCCACCGCCTGGTCGGTGGCCTTCGCCTCCTCGTGCGCCCGGAACGCCGCCTCCAGCTCCGCCTCGGCCCGCTCGGCGGCGGCCCGCGCCTCGGCGAGCGCACCGACCGCCGCGTCGTGCTCGGCCTGCGCGGCGTCCACCGCCGCGTGGACCGCCGCCACCTCGCCGGTCAGCCGCTCCCGGTCGGCGTACGCCTTCAGCAGCAGGCGCAGCGCGCTCTCGTCGCCGGCGGCGGCCAGCTCGCCGCGTAGCTTCTCCTCCCGCTCCTCGGCCAGCCCGACGGCCGCCGCGGCCTCGTCGGCCGCCTCCCGCGCCGCGGCCACCGCCCGGGCCAGCTCCGCGATCCCGTCCGGCGGCCGCACCCCGGCCAGCACGGTCAGCTCGGCGTCGAGCGCGGCGAGCGCCGCCGCCTGCTCGCGCGCGGTCGCCCGGGCGCGGTCCAGCTCCGGTACGGCCGCTGCGACCGCCTCGGCCAGCTCGCGCATCCGGTCGACCCGCTGCCGGGCGCCGGCCAGCGATTCGTCGTCGACGTCGGTGAGGCCGCCGAGCAGCTGATCGACGGTCTCCAGCCTCGCCTCGGCCTGCCCGGCACGCTCGGTGGCCTTCTTCTGCACCGCCTCGTAGACGCCCAGCCCGAGCAGGTTGACCAGGATCTGCTGCCGGGTGGCCGGCTTGGCGTGCAGGAAGTCGGCGAACTGCCCCTGCGGCAGCACCACGCAGCTGGTGAACTGCTCGTACGGCAGCCCGACGGCGTCCAGCACCGCCTGCTCCATCTCGGCGGGGGTGCCGGCGACCACCTCGCCGAGGTCCTCCGGGCTGAGCCCGGTGTCGAGCTTGGTGACGTCGAACCCGGCCGGCATGAGCTGGAGCCCGGCGTTGGCGGTCTTCACGGTGCCCCGGCCGTCCCGGCGGACCACCCGGGTGGCCACGTACCGGTCCCCGGCGGACTCGAAGACCAGCCGGACCCGGGCCTCGTTCGCGGACGGGGCGAGGGCGTTGGCCAGGCCCCGGGTGCCGCCCCACCGGGGCACGGTGCCGTAGAGGGCGAAGCAGATGGCGTCCAGCACCGTCGACTTGCCGGAGCCGGTCGGCCCGACCAGCGCGAAGAAGTCCGCGTCGGTGAAGTCGACGGTGGTCTCCGCACGGAAGACGGTGAAGCCCGCCATGTCCAGCCGCATCGGTCGCATCAGCGGTCCACCTCCTCGAGCAGCTCGTCGAAGAGTTCCTGGACGCCGTCGTCGTCGTGGCCCCGGCCGCTCAGGTAGTCGGCGAACAGCTCGCGGGGCGAGCGGCCGGCGCGCTGGGCGGTGCGGGTGGCGCTGCCAGGGGCGGGCACCAGCTCCGGGTCGATCCGGATCTCCAGGGCGCGGGGCAGCAGCTCCTGCACCTCCTCGCGCAGCCCGGCCCGGGGCTGCTCGCGGACGTACACCCGCAGCCAGCCGTCGGGCGGGTCGAGCGCGGCGAGCTGGGCCAGGGTGCCCCGGACCGTGCGCAGCGGGGTGGCCCCGGGCACCGGCACCTCCCGGATCCGGGCGGCCGTCGTCGCGGACACCTCGACCAGGGTCACCGAGCCGACGTTCTCCTGCTCGCCGAAGTCGACCGCGAGCGGGCTGCCGCTGTAGCGGATCGGGCATGGGCCGACGACCCGCTGGGAGCGGTGCAGGTGGCCCAGCGCCACGTAGTGCGCGTTGCCGGGGAACACGGTGGCCGGGACCGCGTACCCGAGGACGGTGTGCGCGTCCCGCTCGCCGCCGCCGGTGCTCGCGCCGACGACCGTCAGGTGCGCGGTGACCAGGTGCACCCGGTCGGGCTCGGTGAAGCCCTCGGCCAGGCGGGCGAGGACCCGCCCGAGGTGGTCGGCGTACGTCTGGTTGGCCTCGGCGGAGGTCAACTCGTACATCTCCACGGCGCGGACGGCGTACCGCTGGGAGAGGAAGGGCAGCGCGGCGAGCTGCCAGCGTTCGCCGCCGGCGGTGACCCCGTCGATCACGTGCTCGGCCGGACTGTCCCGGACGCTGCCGCGCAGCGTGATGCCGGCCGCCTCGGCCCACGGGCGCAGCGCGTCGAGGGCCGCGCCGTTGTCGTGGTTGCCGCCGATCGCCACCACGTCCGCGCCGGTGCGCCGCAGCGCGGTCAGCGCCCGGGTGACCAGCCGGGTCGCCTCCGGGGTGGGCGCGGCGGTGTCGTACAGATCGCCGGCCACGATGATCAGGTCGGGGCGGTCCGCGTCGGCGATCTCGATCACCTGGGCGAGCACCCGCTTGTGCTCGTCGGCGCGCGACTGCCCCTTGAGGACCTTGCCGACGTGCCAGTCGGAGGTGTGCAGGATCTTCACGGTTGGTCACCGCCTCCCTAGAACGGGATGTCGTCGTCGCCGCCGGAGCCGACCACCGCGAACGGGTCGGCCGCCTGGGTGATCGAGCGCAGCGTCTCCGAGGGTGCCCGGCCGGCCTCGGAGACCCGGGTGGCCCAGGCCGGGAACGGGAACTCCAGGCAGAGCGGTACGGGAATGTCGGGCTGGTTGACGAACATGGTGCCCGGCTTGGCCAGCAGGGCCCGCTGCCGCTGGGCGGGCGGCAGGAAGCCGTACTCCGGGCGGGACGCCTCGGCCGGGTCGAGCCGGCCGACCACCCGGATCGCCGAGTTGGTGACGATCCGCCGCTCCACCTCGCTGGCGGTCTGCTGCGCGCCGATGAGGATCACGCCGAGGGAGCGGCCCCGCTCGGCGATGTCCAGCAGCACCTCCTTGATGGGGGAGGAGCCCTCGCGCGGGGCGTACTTGTTGAGCTCGTCGAGGACGACGAAGAGCAGCGGCTTGGCGGTGCCGGCCTTCTCCTTGCGCTCGAACTCGCTCTTCAGCGTCACGCCGACCACGAAGCGCTGCGCCCGGTCGGGCAGGTTGTGCAGGTCGACCACGGTGACCTGGGCGCTCTCGGCGGTGTTGATCGAGTGCGGGCGGCGGGTGGCCAGGTCGCCCCGGATGAGCCGGCCCAGGTCCTTCTTGCTGCCGATCAACCGGCGGGCGAACGCGTTGACGGTGCCCAGGCCGACCGCGCTGCCCGCCCACTCGCCCCGGGTCTCGTCGTCGTTGAGCTGCTCGACGATGTGGTCGACCAGGTCGGCGTACGAGCCGAGCCGGACCCCGTCGAGGCTCACCCCGCCGTCGGCGGGCTGGGCGTACCGGGCCAGGTGGGCGGCGACCGAGTGGACCACCATCGTGTACTGCTGCCGCTCGTCGTCGGCGTCGGCGAAGACGTACGGCAGCAGACGGTCGGCGCAGAACTCGCTCAGCGTCCAGTAGAAGCTGTCCACGCCGGTGAGCCGGCTGCTCACGTCGGGCGTGCCGGACGAGTCGCCGACCCGGGGCGGCGCGTAGACCCGCACGTCGGGGAAGGCGCCGGCGGCCAGGCCGAGCTTCGCGTACCCGGCCCGGGTGTCGTCGTCGAGCCGGGCGTTGGGGTGGTCGAGGAAGAGCAGATCCTCGCCCTTGACGTTGAAGATCAGGGCCTTGGCGTTGACCGCGTCGCCGCCGAGCACGCCGGACCGGAAGACCGAGTAGAGCAGGAACGTGGCGAAGCTGGTCTTGGTGGCCACCCCGGAGATGCCGGAGATGGAGACGTGCGCGCCCCGGGTGCCGTCGAGGAAGTCGGCGTTGAGGTAGACCGGCACCCCGTCGCGGCCCATGCCCATCGGGATGCGCCGCTCCATCCGGTCGAAGTGCAGCGCCCGGGCCCGGGCGTCGCCCTCGGCCCGGTGCACCACCGCGCCCGGCGTCGGCGGCACGTAGAGCTCCGGGTCGACCCGGGTGGTGGTGACCTCGGCGGCCTCCTGCACCTGAGCGGGGAGCGTGCCGTCGGCGATGGCGAAGACGTCGGAGTCGAACTGCGCCCCCTCGTGCCGGGCGCGGACCTGGGTGACCACGCCGGCGATCGTCACCGGCTCGCGGTCGGGCAGCTCGCGGCGGGTGACCACCACGTCGTCGAGCTGGAGGTAGCTGCCGGGGGAGACGGCGGTCCAGAAGGTGAGCGGGGTGGCGTCGGCGGTGCCGAGCACCCGGCCGACCCCGTCGCCCGGGCCGTCGAGCAGGTCGTCGGTCATCCGCGGTCTCCGGTCGGCTGGTCGTCTCGGTCAGGGCGCACGAGGAGCATCCTGCCCGAGGGATGCGACAGGTTGCCACGCGACGCGTCGGACGCCACGCCGCGAGCAGGGTTCGGTTTCGCCGGGTGGTGCACGGAACACGAAAAGTAGTGGAAAAAATCTTGGCGCGGGTCGTGACAGACAACGGGCCGGTGGCGCAAGAATGTGCAACAGCGCATCGAGGATCTTTCCTTCCTCGATATCTCAGTGCGTCGTCACGCCCGGTCACCGCCGGACGTGACGGGCCCGTCGTCCACCGGCGGGTCGCCCGTCGGTCGGTACCCCCCCGACCGGCAGTCCTAGTGAAGGTAGGGACAGCATGCGTCGTACCACCCTCCTGGCCGGCCTGACCACGGCCGCGCTGCTGGCCGCGGGCCTGCCCGGCACGGCCTCCGCCGCCCCCGTGTCCACCGACGCGTTCACCCGCGCGGTGGCCCAGCTCAAGGCCCACTCGGGCAGCGCCCTCGTCGCCGACGGCCAGACGTTCACCCTCCGCAACGTCCAGACCGACGCCGACGGCACCGAGCACGTCCGGCTCAACCGTTACCAGGACGGCCTGCCGGTCCTGGGCGGTGACACGGTCGTCCACCTGGGCAAGGGCAACACCTGGCGGGGCGCGAGCCACACCCTCGCCACCGCCCCGGCCCGGGGCGCGCAGGCCCGGGTCAGCGCCACGGCCGCCGGCCGCACCGCGCTCGCCGCCTCCACCGCCACCACCCGCCGCGTCGACGGCAGCCAGCTCGTGTACGACGCCGACGCCACCGGCACCACCCTCGCCTACGAGGTCGTGGTGGGCGGCGCGTACGCCGACGGCACCCCGAGCGAGCTGCACGTGCTGGTGGACGCCACCACCGGCAAGGTCCGCGACTCATGGGAGGGCGTGCAGCGCGACGGCACCGGCAACACCTTCCACTCCGGCACGGTCACCGTCGGCAGCACCCTCTCCGGCGGCACCTACCAGCTCGCCGACGCCACCCGCGGTGGCCACAAGACGTACGACCTGAACGGCGGCACCACCGGCACCGGCACCCTGGTCACCAACGCCTCGAACGTCTTCGGCGACGGCACCCTGGCCAACCGGCAGACCGCCGCCGCCGACGCCGCGTACGGCGCCCAGATGACCTGGGACTACTACAAGACCGTGCACGGCCGCAACGGCATCCGCAACGACGGCGTCGGCGCGTACAGCCGGGTGCACTACGGCACCAACTACGCCAACGCGTTCTGGCAGGACGCCTGCTTCTGCATGACGTACGGCGACGGCGGCTCCGGCTGGTACCCGCTGACCTCGCTGGACGTGGCCGGCCACGAGATGAGCCACGGCATCACCAGCAACACCGCCGGCCTGCGCTACAGCGGTGAGTCCGGGGGCCTCAACGAGGCCACCAGCGACATCTTCGGCACCCTGGTCGAGTTCTACGCGAACAACGCCAAGGACCCGGGCGACTACCTGATCGGTGAGAAGCTGCGCAGCAGCGGCGTCCCGCTCCGCTACATGGACAAGCCCTCCAAGGACGGCGCGTCCGCCGACTGCTGGAGCAGGTCGGTCGGCCGGCTGGACGTGCACTACTCGTCCGGCGTGGCGAACCACTTCTTCTACCTGCTCGCCGTGGGCAGCGGCTCGTCGTCGTACGGCAACAGCCCGACCTGCAACGGCAGCACCGTGACCGGCATCGGCAACGCCAAGGCCGGGGCCATCTGGTACCGCGCGCTCACCACCTACATGACCTCGCGGACCGACTACGCCGGTGCCCGCACCGCCACCCTGTCGGCCGCCAGGGACCTGTACGGCGCCGGCAGCGTCGAGTACAACACCGTGGCCGCCGCCTGGTCGGCCGTCTCGGTCAACTGATCCGCTGATCCCCCGCGCCCCGGCGGTCCGCCGTCGGGGCGCGGCGTGTCAGCTCGCCGATGTGGCGGCAACCCCTCGCCGGGATGCCGCCACATCGGCGACCCCGAATCGATCAAACCCGGCCCACGGCCGGTTCAGGCGGCGGGGGCGGAGCCGGCGGGCGGGGCGCCGCCCGGGCCCCGGGCGTAACGCAGCAGCAGCACCCCGTCCTCGGCGGCCAGCACGTGGCGCAGCGGCAGGTGGCGCGGGGCGCTGCCGTCCCCGGCGGTGATCCGCCCCGGGCCGGCCCCGGCGAGCAGCGGCGCGACGGTCAGGCAGAGTTCGTCGACCAGGTCGGCCGCGGTGAGCGCGCCGAACAGGTACGGGCCGCCCTCGCAGAGCAGCTGGCCGAGCCCCCGGCGGCGCAGCTCGACCAGGCCGGCGGCGAGGTCCACCCGCCCCGTGCCGCACCGGATCAGCTCGGCCACCTCGGTCAGGCCGGGTGGGGGCTCGGCGGCGGCCCGGGTGAGCACCAGCGGCCGGACCGGCGCGTCGGCGAAGGCCGCCTGGGCCGGGTCCAGGTCGAGCGAGCCGGAGACCACCACCAGGGTCGGGTACTCGGCCAGGCCGTGCTCCCGGCGCCAGGCCCGGCGCGCCGCGTCCAGCCGGACCGCCCGGTAGCCCTCGTGGCGCAGCGTGCCGGCGGCCACCAGGAGCCCGTCGCAGAGCATCCGCAGCAGGCCGAAGACCCGCTTGTCCGGCTCGCCGGAGAGCCCGGCGGAGTAGCCGTCCAGCGCGACCGCGCCGTCGGCGCTGGCCACGAAGTTCATCCGCAGGTGGGGCCCGGCGGCACGGCCGTAGAGCGCGGCCAGCTCCGGGTCGGCCAGCGGACCGGTCGCGGGCGTCGGCCAGACCCGCGCGATCGGGGTGCCGGTGCTCATTCGCCGGCCGGACCGGTGACCGGAGGGGTTGGTTCGGGGGTACGGTGCTGGCAGTCGCACCACTTCCGGCCTGGACAGTCGTCGTGCCGCCGTTCCCGGCACGCTCGGCAGATCATGCTGGCAAGCCTATGCCGAGGAAGGATGGGACAGCATGCCGCGTCAGATCTTCCAGCTGAAGATGTCCCTGGCCGGGGTCCGGCCGCCGGTGTGGCGGCGGGTGCTGGTCCCCGGCGGCTACACCCTGGACCGGCTGCACCGGGTCGTGCAGCACGCGATGGGCTGGCGGGACTGCCGCCTGCACTCGTTCGAGATCGACGGGCTCCAGTACGGCGAGCCGGACCCGGACGGCGAGCTGGCGCTCCGCGACGAGCTGGACGTGCGGCTGGACGCGGTGGTGGGCAAGGGCAGCCGGTTCCGCTACACCTACGACTTCGGTGACTGGTGGGAGCACGACGTGGTGGTGGAGGACGTCTGCACCGCCGATCCGGACGAGCGTTACCCGGTGTGCCTGCACGGGGAGCGGGCCTGTCCGCCGGAGGGCGTCGGCGGCCCGTCCGGGCACGCGGTTCTGCTCGCCGCGCTCGCCGATCCGACGCACCCGGAGCACCGGATGATGCGGGAGTGGGCCGGGCCCGGCTTCGCCCCGGAAGCCTTCGACGCCACCCGGGTCACCACGTTGCTGCGTCGCTTCTGCTGACCGCACCCGCCGGATCGCCCCAGGCGGCGCGGTAACGATCTGGGAACGCTCCCATCGGTCTATTGACACCCCTGAGCCCTGCCGGCAATCTCATGGGAGCGCTCCCGCGAGTGGTCTGGATCTCAACTCTGCCCGCTCTCGGGTCGCCGCCGGTGACCTTCCGGGGTTCCGTGGTGGCGAGACGCGCGACAGGCACCCCCACCACACGACACAGCCTCACCACCGAAAGAGGGGTCTCGGATGAGCGTCCCATTCCGCCGCCGTCGGCTCGCGGCCATCGCGCTCGCGTCCGTGGCGGTGCTCGTCACCGCTTCCGCCTGCAGCGACGACTCGTCGGGCGGTGGCAGCGGCGACGGCCCGATCACGCTGGTCGTCGACGTCTTCGGCGACCAGGGCTTCGGCTACGAAGAGCTCTACAAGCAGTACGAAGCCGAGCACCAGAACATCAAGATCCAGGAGCGGGGCAAGGGCCTCGGCCTCGGTGACTACAACACCCGGCTGACCCAGCAGATCACCGCCGGGTCCGGCGCCGGCGACGTGGTGGCCCTCGAAGAGGGCACCATCGTGCAGTACTACGCGCAGACCGACAAGTTCCAGAACCTCGCGGACTACGGCGCGAACGACCTCAAGGGCAACTTCCTGCCGTGGAAGTGGGAGGCGGGCACCACCCCGGACGGCAGGATCCTCGGCCTCGGCACCGACGTCGGCTCGATGGCGCTCTGCTACCGCAGCGACCTGTTCAAGGCCGCCGGGCTGCCCACCGACCGTGCGGAGGTGGCCGCCCTCTGGCCCACCTGGGAGGAGTTCATCACCACCGGCCAGAAGTTCGCCGCCGCCGACAAGAAGCACAAGTTCGTCGACTCGGCGACCAACTTCTACAACGTGGTGCTGATGCAGAAGGCCGGTGACGGCACCGGCTACACCTACTACGACAAGAGCAACAAGCTGGTCATCGGCGAGAACCCGGACGTCAAGGGGGCGTACGACCTCACCACCAAGATGATCGCGGCGGGCCTGTCGAACAACCTCCAGTCGTTCTCGAACGAGTGGAACGCCGGTTTCAAGAACGGCACCTTCGCCACCATCGCCTGCCCGGCCTGGATGACCGGTGTGATCAAGGGCCAGGCGGGTGACGGGGCGGCCGGCAAGTGGGACATCGCCAAGGCTCCCGGGAACGGCGGTAACTGGGGCGGCTCCTGGCTGGCCGTGCCGAAGTCCAGCAAGCACCCCAAGGAGGCCGCCGAGCTGGCCAAGTTCCTGACCAGCGCCAAGGGCCAGGTCGAGGCGTTCAAGGCGGTCGGCAACCTGCCCTCCTCGCCGCAGGCTCTGGCCGACCCGGCCGTCGGCGCCGCGACCAACGAGTACTTCAGCAACGCCCCGACCGGCAAGATCTTCGCCGCGGGCGCCACCGAGCTGAAGCCGGTCTACCTCGGCCCGAAGAACAATGCGGTCCGCACCGAGGTGGAGAACACGCTGCGCGCCGTCGAGCAGGGCAAGTCCGCCGAGGAGCAGTGGCAGGCGGCGCTGAAGAACGGTGAGGCTGCCGGCAAGTGATCCGGCTGGCCCGGCCGCGGGTGGCGCCGACAGTCAGGGCTCCGCTCGTCGGCGTGCAGCAGCCGCTGGTGCGGGGCGTCCCCCTCCGGCGT
>NZ_JBEYER010000073.1:0-39561 GCF_040634005.1 Micromonospora sp. NPDC007271 | reverse complement strand
GGCGCGACCGAAGCCTGCTGCGCGAGGGCACGCGCAGGGCTGTCGGCGCCACCCGCGGTGCCCGGAGAGCCCGGCGCCGCCCCTGTGGGCGGGTGGCGCCGGCCGAGGAGAAGGACTCCGACCCCCATGAGCCTCGACCTGCACGCCCCGGCGCCTCCCGGACGGGGTACGGCCAAGGGCCGTTCCGCGCACCGCCGCAGCGCCTCGTTCACCCGGCTGGACCTGAAGTACTCGCCCTACCTGTACGTGCTGCCGTTCTTCGTGATCTTCGCGGTGTTCAGCCTGTATCCGATCGTGTACACGGTCTGGATCGCGCTGACCGACCGGTCGCCGTTGAACCCGACGATCTCCTTCGTCGGTCTGGACAACTTCGTCGAGCTGATCACCGACGACCCGAAGTTCTGGAACGCGGTGGTCAACACCTTCGGCATGTTCGTGCTCTCCACCGTGCCGCAGCTGCTGCTGGCACTGCTGCTGGCCAACGCGTTGAACCGGAAGCTGCGCGGGCAGACCTTCTTCCGGATGGCCATCGCGATGCCGATCATCACCTCGACCGCGGTGGTCGCGCTGATCTTCTCGATGATCTACGCGAAGGACTTCGGCCTCATCAACTGGCTGCTCGACGCCGTCGGCCTGGACCCGATCGACTGGCGGGCCAACCGGTTCGCCTCCTGGTTCGCCATCTCCACCATGGTCGACTGGCGCTGGGTCGGCTACAACGCCCTGATCTACCTGGCCGCCATGCAGTCCATCAGCAAGGACATGTACGAGGCCGCCGCGCTGGACGGCGCCTCCCGGCGGCGGCAGTTCTGGTCGGTCACCATCCCGCAGCTCCGCCCGACGATCATCTTCACGCTGATCATCTCGACCATCGGCGGGCTGCAGCTGTTCACCGAGCCGCTGCTGTTCACCAGCGGCGCCGGCGGCATCTCCGGCGGCTCGGAGGGGCAGTTCCAGACCATCACCATGTATCTGCTCGACGTGATGAACCAGCGCTTCCGGTGGGGCTACGCCGGCGCGGTCGCGCTCGTGCTCTTCCTGCTCATCGCGCTGATGTCGACGGTGAACTACCTGCTGGCCCGCCGCATCAGCTCAGACAAGTGAGGTGACGAGATGACGACCACCACGCTCCGCCCACCCGCCCGACCGGCCGCGCCGGCGCGCGCCAGCCGGCAGGCGGCCCGGCTCTGGAAGGCCAGCCCGCTGACCATGGTCGGGCTGGTCCTCGGGGTGATCCTGTCGCTCTTCCCGTTCTACTGGATGATCGTGATCGCCTCGAGGACCAACGACGCGGCCAACTCCTGGCCGCCGCCGTTCCTGCCCGGCGGCAAGCTCGGCGACAACATCCAGCGGGTGCTGGCCAACGGCGACGCCAACGTCGTCAAGGGCCTGCTGAACTCGTTCCTGGTCTCCGGGACGATCACCGTGGCCACGGTGTTCTTCGGCTCCCTCGCCGGCTTCGCGTTCGCCAAGCTCCGCTTCCGCGGCAAGAACGCGCTGCTGCTGATCATCCTGGCCTCGATGATGGTGCCGATCCAGCTCGGCGTGCTGCCGCTGTACATCCTGATGGCCAAGCTCGACTGGCTGAACACCATGCCCGCGGTGACCGTGCCGTTCCTGATCGGCGGATTCGGGATCTTCATGATGCGCCAGTACGCCGAGCAGGCCGTCCCGAACGAGCTGATCGAGGCCGCCCGGGTGGATGGCTGCTCGACCTGGGGGGTCTACTGGCACGTGGTGGCGCCGGCCCTGCGCCCCGCCGCCGCCGTGCTCGGCCTGCTCACCTTCATGGACCAGTGGAACCAGTTCTTCTGGCCCTTCGTGGTGCTGGCCGACCCGGCCAACCCGACCGTCCAGATCTCCCTGCGCAGCCTGAACACCGCCTACTTCGCCGACAACTCGCAGATCTTCGCCGGTACGTTGATCGCGACCCTGCCCCTGTTCATCGTGTTCGTCCTGTTCGGCCGCCAGATCATCGGCGGAATCATGGAAGGCGCCGTCAAGTCGTGAGCAACCCAGCCAGCCCGCCCGCCGTCGGGGTCCTCGACCAGCGTTCGGAACTCGCCTTCCCGCCCGGCTTCCTCTGGGGCGCGGCGACCGCGGCGTACCAGATCGAGGGCGCGCCGACCGAGGGTGGTCGTACCCCGTCGATCTGGGACACCTTCAGCCACACGCAGGGCCGGACGGTGGCCGGGCACACCGGCGACGTGGCCTGCGACCACTACCACCGGATGTCCGCCGACGTGCGGCTGATGGCCGACCTGGGGCTGAAGTCCTACCGTTTCTCGGTCTCCTGGTCCCGGGTCCAGCCGGGCGGCGCCGGGGGCGTCAACCAGGAAGGGATGGACTTCTACCAGCGGCTGGTCGACGAGCTGCTGGCCCACGGCGTCGAGCCGTGGCTGACCCTCTATCACTGGGACCTGCCCCAGCCGCTCGAGGACGCGGGCGGCTGGCCGGCCCGGGACACCGCCGCCCGGTTCGCCGACTACGCCCAGCTCGTCGCCGACGCCCTCGGCGACCGGGTGCGGTACTTCACCACCCTCAACGAGCCGTGGTGCTCGGCCTTCCTCGGCTACGGCTCCGGCGCGCACGCGCCGGGCCGCTCCGACGGGGTCGACGCGGTGCGGGCCGGACACCACCTCATGCTCGGGCACGGGCTGGCCGTCCAGGCGTTGCGGGCGGCCCGGCCGCAGGCGCAGCTCGGCATCACGGTCAACCTCTACCCGGTCACGCCGGCGACCGGTTCGCGCGGGGACGTGGACGCCGCCCGTCGCATCGACGGGCTGGCCAACCGGTTCTTCCTCGACCCGGTGCTGCGCGGCGCGTACCCGGCGGACCTCCAGGCGGACCTGCGCAAGGTCACCGATTTCGGGCACGTCCGAGACGGCGACCTGACGGTGATCTCGGCCCCGCTGGACATGGTGGGCGTCAACTACTACAGCCGGTACGTCGTCGCCGCGCCGGCCGAGGCCGCCGCGGCGGAGGCGTACTGGCGGGCCCCGTCCTGCTGGCCGGGGAGCGAGGACGTCCGGTTCGTCACCCGGGGTGTGCCGGTGACCGACATGGACTGGGAGATCGACGCCCCCGGCCTGCTGGAGACCCTGGAACGGGTCCACCGGGAGTACACCGACCTGCCGCTCTACGTCACCGAGAACGGTTCGGCGTTCGTCGACGCGGTGATCGACGGCCGGGTCGACGACCCGGACCGGTTGGCGTACTTCGACGCGCACCTGCGCGCCGCGCACGCCGCGATCAGCGCCGGAGTGCCGCTGAAGGGGTACTTCGCCTGGTCGCTGATGGACAACTTCGAGTGGGCCTGGGGCTACACCAAGCGCTTCGGGATGGTGTACGTCGACTACGACAGCCAGGCCCGGATCCCCAAGTCCAGCGCCAGGTGGTATGCCGAGGTGATCCGACGTAACGGGCTGGCCGCACAATAGGCTGGCCCAGCAGTGACGGGCGGCCCGGCACCGACGTGTGTAGCAGTGGCGGGTCCGTTCGACGTCGGAGGAGCAGACGAATGACAACCCAGCGCACGCGGTCGCTCGGGCGCCCGACCCTGGACGCGGTCGCCGCCCGTGCCGGCGTGGGGCGCGGCACGGTCTCCCGCGTGGTCAACGGCTCGCCGCAGGTCAGCCCGGAGGCGCGGGCCGCCGTCCAGGCGGCCATCGCCGAGTTGGGGTACGTGCCCAACCGCGCGGCCCGGGCGCTGGTGACCCAGCGGACCGACTCGGTGGCGCTGGTGGTCTCCGAGTCGGGGGAGCGGGTCTTCACCGAGCCGTTCTTCGCCGGCATCGTCCGGGGCGTCAGCTCCGCGCTGCTGGAGACCCCGATGCAGCTCTGGCTGGCCATGGCGCAGTCCCAGATGGAGCGGGAACGGGTCGAGCACCACCTGACCAACCAGCACGTGGACGGCGTCCTGCTGCTCTCGCTGCACGACGCCGACCCGCTGCCCACCCTGCTCGAGGAGCGCGGCCTGCCCACGGTGCTCGGGGGTCGGCCGGCCCGGATGCTGCACCCCAGCGCCCAGCCGGCCTGGTTCGTCGACGTGGACAACGTCGGCGGCGCCCGGCAGGCGGTGGAGCACCTGTTCGCCCAGGGCCGGCGGCGGGTCGCCACCATCGCCGGTACCCAGGACATGGGCGCCGGCCTGGCCCGGCTGACCGGCTACCAGGAGGCGGTCCGGGCCGCCGGCCTCGACCTGCACCCGGATCTCATCGCGTACGGCGACTTCAGCGAGGGCAGCGGGACGGCCTGCATGCGCCGGCTGCTGGAGGTCTGCCCGGAGCTGGACGCGGTCTTCGTCGCCTCCGACCTGATGGCCTTCGGCGCCCTCCGGGCGCTGCGCGAGGCCGGCCGCCGGGTCCCCGAGGACGTGGCGGTCGTCGGCTTCGACGACGCCCCGATCGCCCGGCAGGCCGAGCCGCCGCTGACCACGGTCTTCCAGCCGGTGGAGGAGATGGGCCGCCAGATGGCCCACCTGCTGGTCTCCCGCATCCGTGGGGAGGAGGTCTCCCCCCACGTCCTCCTCGACACCAAACTCATCCACCGCGCCTCCGCCTGATCCCGGTGCCCGCAGCCGCCGTGCCTCGGCTGTCGCCATCAGGGTCGGGGCGCTTTCGAGCTGAGTCGCTGGTGATGTCGACCCGCCGCCCGCCGTCCAGTCGGGGGCGACCGGGGGCGAGCGGAGGGGAGCCCGGAACGCCGATGCCGCCGAGTCGTCGGTGATGTCAGCTCCGAAGGCGGTGCCAGGCTTCCACTGTGCCCAGCCGGGGAGCGACCAGACCGCGGCGAGAGTCAGGACCAGCGGCGGAGTTCGCGCCGGGCGAGGGAGGCCTTGTGGACCTCGTCGGGGCCGTCGGCCAGGCGGAGGGTGCGGGCCTGGGCCCAGAGGGCGGCGAGCGGGGTGTCCTGGCTGACGCCGGCCCCGCCGTACGCCTGGATGGCCTTGTCGATCACCCACTCGGCCATGGCCGGCGTGGCGATCTTGATCGCCTGGATCTCGGTGTGCGCACCCTTGTTGCCGACGGTGTCCATCAGCCAGGCGGTCTTGAGCACCAGCAGCCGGGCCTGCTCGATGCGGACCCGGGACTCGGCGATCCACTCCCGGACCACGCCCTGCTCAGCGAGGGGCCGGCCGAACGCGACCCGGTCCAGGGCCCGCTGGCAGAGCAACTCCAGGGCCCGCTCGGCCATCCCGATCAGCCGCATGCAGTGGTGGATCCGCCCGGGGCCGAGCCGGGCCTGGGCGATGGCGAAGCCGGCGCCCTCGGCGCCGACCAGGTTCTCCGCCGGCACCCGGACGTCGGTGAAGTCGATCTCGGCGTGCCCGCCGTGCGGGCCGTCGGTGTAGCCGAAGACGGTCATGCCCCGGCGTACGGTCACGCCCGGGGTGCCCCGGGGGACCAGGATCATGCTCTGCTGACGGTGCCGCTCGGCGCCGGGGTCGGTCTTGCCCATCACGATGAAGATCTCGCAGCGCGGGTCCATCGCCCCGGACGACCACCACTTGCGGCCGTTGATCACGTACGAGTCGCCGTCGCGGCGGATCCGGGTGGCGATGTTGGTGGCATCGGAGGAGGCCACCTCCGGCTCGGTCATGCAGAAGGCGGAGCGGATCTCCCCCGCCAGCAGGGGCGTGAGCCAACGGTCCCGCTGCGCCGGTGAGCCGAACTCGGCGAGCAGTTCCATGTTGCCGGTGTCCGGGGCAGCGCAGTTCAGCGCCTCCGGCGCCAGGTGAGGGCTGCGCCCGGTCAGCTCGGCGAGCGGGGCGTACTGGAGATTGGTCAGGCCGGCGCCGTAGCGGGGGTCGGGGAGGAAGAGGTTCCACAGGCCGCGGGCGCGTGCCTCGGCCTTCAGCTCGTCGAGCACGGGCGGGCGGGCCCACGGGTCGCCGGCGGCGGCGACCTGCTCGGCGTGCACCGGCTCGGCCGGGTACACGCGCTCGGTGAGGAACGCCGTCAGCCGCTCGCGCAGCTCGACCGTCCGGGCGTCGTACGCGAAGTCCACCTATTTCTCCCTGAGCGCGTGCAGACCGTGCTCGACCAGCGGCGTCACCAGCTCGCCGATCCGGTCGAAGCCGGCGCCGAGTGTCTGGCCGAGAAGGTGTCGGTAGTGGATCCCCTCGCAGATCACCGCGAGCTTGAAGCAGCCGAGCGCCACGTGCCAGTGCAGGGGACCGACGTCGACGTCGCCGCGCCCGGCGTACCGGTCGATCAGCTCGGCGCCGGTCGGGAACCCCGCGCGCGGGCCGAGGCCGTCGGCGACCGGGTTGCCCTCGGCGGCGTCGCTGTCGCCCAGCACGTCCCAGTACGTCAGCAGCAGCCCCAGGTCGGCCAGGGGGTCGCCGAGGGTGGCCATCTCCCAGTCGAGCACCGCGCGGACCGCGACCGGGTCGACCGAGGCGAGGAGATTGTCCAGCCGGTAGTCGCCGTGCACGATCCGCCCGGCGTTCGCACCCTCCGGCACGCTGCCGGCGAGCGCGTCGCGCAGCTCGTCGATGCCGGGCAGCGGGCGGCTGCGGGACCGGTCGAGCTGGCCGGCCCAGCGGTGTACCTGGCGGGCCAGGTAGCCGTCGGGGCGACCGAAGTCGGCCAGCCCGACCGCGGCCGGTTCGACCGCGTGCAGCGCGGCGAGGGTGTCCATCATCGCCATGGCCAGGTCGCGTCGCTGCCCGGCGGTGAGCGGGTCGGTCTGCGACCGGCTCCGGTAGACCACGCCGTCGACCTTCGCCATGAGGTAGAACGGCGCGCCGATCACGTCGTCGTCGGGGCAGAGCAGCAGCGCGGCGGGGACCGGTACGTCGGTGGGGGCGAGCGCGGAGATCACCCGGTGCTCGCGGGCCATGTCGTGCGCGGTGGCGAGCACGTGCCCGAGCGGCGGCCGGCGCAGCACGACCTCGCGGTCGCCGCAGCGCAGCAGGTACGTCAGGTTGGACCTGCCCCCGGCGATCAGCCGCGCGGACAGCGGCCCGGCGGCCAGCTCCGGGCGGTGCGCGGCCAGGTACGCGGCGAGCCGCTCGAGGTCGAGCCCGCGGGGACCCGGACCGGTCGGCGCCGCCTCGACGGCCGGATCGGTCATCCGGCTAGTTGATGGCACCTCAGCCTTCTTGTCAAGGTCGGGCTTTCCCGCCGGGACACGCTGCGGCAACAGGGGCGAAACGGTCAACCGGCAGGCTGGGACCAGCCTGCCGGCCGCCACGGTCGGCCCACCGAGCGGAGGGACGAGACATGCTGCTGAGAGTTCGGGTGACCCTGCCGGACCGGCCCGGCACGCTCGGCCAGGTGGCCCGCACACTCGGCGTCTCCGGCGCCGACATCGTGCAGGTGGTGGTGCTGGAGCGGCTCGGCGGCCGGGCGGTGGACGACTTCACCGTGGTGTGGCCGGGCGCGGCGCGGGTGGAACGCCTGCTGGCCGGGCTGGCCGCCATCCCCGGCGTGCGGGTGGACGGGGTGTGGCGGGCGATCGGCGCGCCGACCACCGGCGGCCAGGACGCCGAACTGCTCGCCCAGATCGCGGCGAACCCGGCCGACGGGGTCGCCACCCTGGTCGACGCGGTGCCCGGGCTGCTCGCCGCGGACTGGGCGGTGGCCGCGGTCGTACCCCTGGACTGGGCCTCCCGCAGCGGCGCCGCCGGCGCGGCCACGATCGGGCACGCGAGCTGGCGGGCCCCCGCCGCCCCCCGGCTGCCGGAGGTGACCCCGTTGCGGGCCCGGGCGATGACCGGCCCGGACGAGCGGCACCACGCGGTCGCGCCGTTCGGTCGCGCCGGCCTGGTGCTGGTGGTGGCACGCGACCACACCGAGCCGCTCGCCGCCCCCGCGTTCCACTCCACCGAGGTGGACCGGCTCGCCCAGCTCGTCCGCGCCAGCGCGGTGATCCTCGACGACCGGCTGGACCTGGTCGGCGCGCCGCCGGTGACCAGCGTCACGTGACCGGTTCCCGCCGCGTCACCGCCGGGCAACGGCGGCGCAACAGCCGCGCGGCAGGGTCGGGTGGAGAGGAAAGGAGGAGTCATGGCGCTGTGGCGGATCCGAGCCACCGTGGACGACCGGCCGGGCTACCTGTCGGTGCTCACGGCGAGCCTCGCGTTGCGCGGGGTCAACATCCTCACCGTGCAGGTGCACACCACCGAGGTGGGGGCTGTCGACGACTTCCTGGTCGACGCGCCCGACCAGCTCACCGAGGCCGACCTGCGGGCGGCCGTCGAACGTGGGCGCGGCCGGGACTGCTGGGTGGCGCGCAGCGAGGCGCGCGGCCTGGCCGACCAGCCGACCCGGGTGCTTGGCCTGGCCACCGGGCTGGTCCGCGACCCGGACGCGACCGGCGAGGCGCTGCGCACCCTGCTCGGCGCGGACGCGGTGGCCTGGCGGCCGACGCCGGCCGGCCCGCCCGGCGGGGTGGGGACCACCACCATGCTGCTGGCCGACCCGTCCGGCGGGTCGTACGAGCTGTGCCGCCGCGAGCCGAGCTTCACCCCGGCCGAGTACGCCCGGGCCCAGGCGCTGGTGGAGCTGGGCGCCACGGTCGCCCGGCGGGACGCCGACCGGGTCACCCTGGTGCTGCCCGACTCGGCCGAGGTGCTGGTCCGGCCGGCCACCGTGGACGACCTGCCGGGTGTGCTGGAGCTGCACGAGGCCTGCTCGGCGCGGAGCCGGCAGCGGCGCTACCTGAGCGGGGCGGACCTGCCGTCGCCGGCCCGGTTGCGGCGGCTGCTGGAGCCGGCCCGGGGGCTCAACCTGGTGGCCACGATCGGCTCCGGCGGGGAGGCGGAGCCGGTGGTGGCGCTGGCCAACCTCCTCGGCGAGGGGGACGAGGCGGAGGTGGCGCTGCTGGTCCGCGACGACTGGCAGCGGCGCGGCATCGGCTCGGCCCTGCTGCGGCGGCTGCTCGGGCACGCCGGGCGGATCGGCTACGCCGCCGTGCTGCTGCACGTGCACGCCGAGAACACCCCGATGCTGCGCGCCGTACGCCGGCTGAATCGGCCCGTGTCGGTGGACCGGGATGGCAGCGTGCTGACCGTGACGGTGCCGCTCGGGGCGCGCCGGGCGGAGCTGCCCGGGCAGGGCCCCCAGTCGGGCCCTGCCCAGGTCCGCCGTCAGGTCGCCGGGTAGCTGCTGTAGTCGGGGAAGTTGCCGTAGAGGCGGCCGTCGCCGCCCACCGTGACGGCCTGCACCAGCAGGTCGCCGCCGACGAAGGCGCCCTTCCAGGACGCGCCCCGGCCGCCGAAGGGCTCGTCCCGGTCGCCCCGTGAGCGGGGCTTGTTGATGCCCACCTTGAACGCCTGCAGGTCGACCGCGAGCTTGCCGGCCAGCTCCTCGTCGTCGCAGGCGAGGGAGGCGACCAGCGCGCCGTTGGAGGCGTTCATCTGGGCCAGCAGCTCGTCGGTGGTGTCCACCACGACGATGGTGTCGACCGGCCCGAACGGCTCGGCGTGCATCAGCCGCGAGCGGCCGGGCGGGGCGAGCAGCACGGCCGGGGCCACGTACGCGGACGTGTCCTGCCCGTCGAGGAAGGGCGCGCCGTCGAGCTTGCCCCGGTGCAGCGGCACGGCGCCGCCGCGGACCGCCTCGTCGACCTTGCGGCGCAGCTCCTCGGCCTTGGCGGCGCTGATCAGCGGGCCGAAGTCCAGCTCGGGCAGCGGGTCGCCGGCCGCCCAGTCGGCGCCGACGGCGAGCGGGTGTCCGAAGCGTACGGAGCGGACGACCGGCAGGTACATGTCGAGGAACTCGTCGACCAGGTCCCGCTGGACCACGAACCGCGGGTACGCGGTGCAGCGCTGCTTGCCGTACTCGAAGCCCTTCTTCAGGTGCGCGGCGAGCAGATCCCACTGGGAGAAGTGCCAGATGCCCCAGGCGTTGAGCCCCTCCTGCTCGATGAAGTGCCGCTTGTCGGAGTCGAGCAGCGCCGCGGCCACCTTGCCACCGTTGGAACGGCCGCCGACGAACGCCACCGCGCCGATCTCCGGGGCGCGGACCAGCACCTCGGAGAGCTCCTCGCCGCCGCCGGAGAGCAGGGTGGCGGGCAGCCCGGCGCGGCGCATCAGGGCGTGTGCCACGGTGAGGCAGAGGGCGCCGCCCTGGGACGGGGTCTTGGCGATGACCGCGTTGCCGGCGAGCAACTGCACCAGTTCGGCGTGGACCAGCACGCTCATCGGGTAGTTCCAGGAGGCGATGTTGCTGACCGGGCCGGGCAGCGGCGAGCGGCCGTCGGCCAGCATCCGGTCGATCTCCTGCACGTACCAGCGCACGCCGTCCAGGGCGCGGTCGACGTCGGCGCAGGCCAGCCGCCACGGCTTGCCGATCTCCCAGACCAGCAGCATGGCGAGCAGGTCACGGTGGGCGGTGAGCGCGTCCAGGGCGTCGGTGACCCGGGCCTTGCGCTCGGCCAGCGGGGTCCGTGCCCAGCTGGCGTGGGCGGCGGCCGCGTGGGCGACGGCCGCGCGTGCCGCGTCGGCGTCGAGGCGGGCCAGGTGCGCCAGCACGGTGTTGTCGACCGGGGTGCGGGCCGGGGTGGGCGTGCCGACCGGCCGCCATTCGCCCTCGATCAGGTTGTGCAGCACGGCGCCGCCGTCGGCTGCGGTGCCGAAGGCTTCCGGCGCGGCGGCCACCGCGCGGGCGAGGGTGTCGGACCAGGAGGTGCCGTCGGCGATACGAAGTGCCATCGCGATCTCCTCAGGGTTGTCCGGGGAGCGGCGGCGTCGATGGCACCGCTGGTGTGGCGTACTGTCCCGCGCCGCCGAGCACGCGGGCAACCGTACGCTCGTATGCCAGGACATCGAGCCCACCCGTTGGCACCCGCCGCGCCGCGTCGCGGCCGTCCACCACCGACTCCCACCTGGGGGTACGCGGAAAGGTGATCGAGATCTATCAATGATGTGATTCGGCTCCGGGCGGCGTCGACCAGGGTCGGCCGGCAGTTTGAAGCGACGCCTCGTCCGGAGACGCGAACCGGCCGCCGGACCGAGGTCCGGCGGCCGGTCACGGCTGGCGTGTCAGGTCAGCTGGTGAAGGTGATCTTGTCGCGCCGGCGCCGGAGCACCGTCAGCGCGACGCCACCGCCGATGAGGGCGATGCCGGTGAGCGCGATGCTGGTCGCCGCCACGCCGGTCACCGGCAGGCCGCCACCGTTGTTGCCACCGCCGGCGCCGCCGCCCACGGAGGAGCTCGGCGACGGGGTGTCCGACCCGCCGGACTCACCCGGGGTCGGGGACTCGCACGGGGTCGAGGTCTCCTCGCCCGGGGTCGTCGGGGTCGAGGTCTCCTCGCACGGGGTCGGGGACTCCTCGCCCGGGGTCGGGGTCTCCTCGCCCGGGGTCGACGGGCTCGGGGTCGGGGACTCCTCGCCCGGCGTCGACGGGCTCGGGGTCGGGGACTCCTCGCCCGGCGTCGACGGGCTCGGCGACGGCGACTCCTCGCCAACCTTGCCAGCGCAGGTGTGGCTCAGGTTGAACTTGCTGCCCTTGCCGCTGATCACCGCGCTGCCGTCGGCGAGCGTCCAGCCGGCCGGGGTGAAGAGGTAGGCGTGGATGATGCGGCCGCCGGCCGAGTAGAAGAAGTCCGGGTAGGCGTCGGACGAGTCCGGGATCTGCACCTTGACCTGGGTGGTCCCGTTGGTGAAGGTGAGGCTCAGGCTCTCGAAGTTCCCGCCGTCCTTGCCGGGCAGGACGAAGTGCCAGCCATCCTGGTTGCCCGCCTTGCCAGCGAACCTCCCGTCGTTGCACTGCTGCTCACCAAACCCGGCTGCCGTGGAGCCCTTGTGCGCGGGGTTGAGCGGGATGGTGGCCGACGCCCAAGCCGGGGTGGCGAGGGCGAGGCAGGCCGTCGCGGCGGCAGCCGTGAAGCCTCCGCGCGCGACGTGCCGTCGTTGTGGCATGAGTGATCCTCCGAAATCGGAAAAGGGGACGGCACATGATCTCATATCGTGCGTCCACTGGCGACATCGGTCGATTGGCCTGAGCTGGGACGGCTCGCTGAGCGAGACGGGGAACCAATGCGAGATCGGGTTGATTTCGGGGCGTGTCGGCGTAACGGAAAAGGTGCCTGGAACGCTGCTGCCGGCGACAATGGGCGGAGTCGCCTCATCTTCCCAAACAGGTGATGTTCACATTACATTGTGGACTATCCATGGGAGCGCTCCCGCACCGCCGCATGGTCTCACCCCGGGCGGGAGCGGCTCGGACACCACGCCGCCGACGGCGCCCGGCGCCCCGACCGCCTCGGCGGTCGGCCCGAACGGGTTCACCCTCACCTGGGGGCCGGCGACCGACAACGTCGGCGTCACCGGCTACCGGGTGTACCGGCAGACCTGGCCGGCCGGCACCCTCGTCACCACGGTCACCGGCACCACGTACGCCGCCACCGGTTCTGAAGGTTTCATGGCATCCGCCCGAGACTCACCCAGCCGGCCCGTGCACCGAAACCCATCCGACCCGGCAGCTAAGGCTGCCGGTCAGGGGCGGGGGCGGACACGGGACTCACGAGGCCGCTGTCGTAAGCGGCGATCACGAGTTGCACTCGGTCGCGGGCCCCGAGTTTGCTCAGCAGGTGTGAGATGTGGGACTTGACGGTCTTGACGGCGATGGTGAGATGCCGGGCGATCTCGTCGTTGGACAGACCCTGCCCGATGAGGCCGAGCACCTCGGCCTCCCGGGCGGTCAGCTGGTCGAGCCGGGACCGCACGGGACCCGCCCGGCCGCTGGGCCGCATGCAGACGTAGTGCTCGATCAGCCGCGCCAGGATCGACGGGGCGAAGAGCGATTCGCCGCCGTGGGTACGCCTGATGGCGTCGAGTAGATCGTCCGGCCGGCTGTCCTTCAGCAAGAAGCCACTGGCTCCGGCACGGAGCGCGTGAAAGACGTACTCGTCGAGGTCGAACATGCTCAGGACCAGCACTCGGGTGTGCGCGAGCTCCGGTTGCCGGCAGATGGCCCGGGTCGCCTCGATGCCGTCGAGCCGCGGCATCCGGACGTCCATGAGCACCACGTCGGGCACGGTTGCCTCGACGGTGGCGATCGCCTCCACCCCGTCCCCGGCCTCTCCGACCACAGCGAGATCGGGCTCGACGTCGATGATCATCGAGAGGCTCCGCCTGAGTAGGGGTTCGTCATCGACGAGAACGACCCGCAAGGGCCGGTCTGATCCGGTCACGCCGCTCCCTCGGGAATGATGGCTTCGAGACGGAACCCCGCACGATCCCCGTGCTCCCTCGCGCGCGGCTCCGCCGTCAGGGTCCCACCCAGGCTGGTGACCCGTTCCCGCAGCCCGATGAGGCCATGCCCGGCGCCGGGCCGGACGGCCCAGCCCCGGTTCGGCCCGTCGTCGTCGACAGTCACACTGACTGCCGCCGGGGTCCGCGTCAGGCGGACGTCGACCTTGGTCGAGCCGGCGTAACGCGCGCTGTTGGCCAGTCCTTCGCGGACGACCCGGCAGATCGCCACCTGGACGCCCGGGGACACGACGCCGAGCTCCTCCCGGGTCAACTCCACGTGCAGGCCGGCCCGGCGGGCGCCCTCGATGATCTCCGGCAGGGATGCCAGGGTCTCCGTGGGGTGGCGGGCGGGCCGGTCGTCGGCCTCCCGCAGCGCGTCCAGCATGCGGCGCAGCTCAACTGTCGCCTTCCGGCTGATGGCCTCCACGTCCTCGATGGCGGCCAGCAGCGCTTGATCGTCCGGCTTGCGTGCGTGCAGGTGCGCGGTGGCGGCCGCCCGCACGGTGATCATGCCCAGGCCGTGGGAGACGATGTCGTGCAGGTCGCGGGCGAGGCGAAGGCGCTCGTCGAGCACCGCCTCCGCGATGTCGCGGCGCGCCATCGCCGTCTCGTGCTCCGCGCGCTCGACCAGCAGGCGGACGATCGCCCAGACGGAGACCGCCGCGAAGCCGAGCAGCAGGACAGCGACGAACGGCCAGGTAAGCCCGAGCGCGAGGACGGCCGCCATCACGACGAGCAGCGCACCGGCCGGCAGCAGCAACAATGATCGACGCGAGCGATGCGTCATGCGGTGCAGCCTACCGTTTCCGGGCTTTTTGACATCAGACCACGGTCTGACGGACTCAGGGCCGACGAGCGACCCCCAAAGCCGCCCACGGCCCGATGTTCCGGCGCGCCCCACGTGGTTGGTTTGGATACGGCGGGTGGCATCACCTTCGCCGCGATGTCCAAAGATCGCCCGGGAGGGTCGTTGTACAGGCGCGTGGTAATGGCGGTCGCAGGGGCGTTGTTCTTCCTGCTGGCTCTGGTGGCGGTGATCGTCACCGATCTGCACGACCGGGACTTTCCCCAGGCCATGGGGGCGCAGAGCAGGCTGGGCCTGGACTTCGGCGAGTCGCAGTTCAGCGACCGGGAGGCGTTCGCGGCGCTGACGCAGATGGATGCCGACTGGAACCTGGGCCTGGTGAGGATCGCGCCGGACCTGGCCGGCGACAGCGACGAGCGGGTCTTCGTGGCCCTCAACGACGGGAGCCTGCCGGCAACGTTCCGCTGGTTCAGCGGCACCGGTGCGGGAAGAGTCGTCGGCAGGGAACGGCTGGCCAATTCGTCGCCCGACGGCTCCTATCTGGTCACCGGGGACACAGCCCGGCTGGGCGAATTGGCGAGCCGGCTGAGCAGCGCGGGCGTACGGGTGACCCGCACCGACGCCTCGGTGACCGACAGTCTCCGGTTCGCCATGCGGGAGGGCGGCTTCGCGGCAGCCGTCCTGGCCGCATTCGCCCTCATCGCGGCACTGGCGCTGTTCTGGCTGTCGATGAAGGCGCGTAGCCGTGCGCTCCGAGTGCTCGGCGGCTGCCCCACGTTGCGCATCCAGGCGCAGGACCTGGGCGGGTTCGCGGCCGCACTGCTCGTCCCGGCGGCCGTTGTCACCCTCGCGGCCGCCGCCTACGTGGGCCTTTCCCGTGGCCGGCTGTACGTCGGCGTCTTCGTCAAGGCGCTGGCCGGCGTGGAGGTCGCGGTCATCGCCGTGTCGCTGCTCGTTGCCCTGGCCATGTCGGCCTCCGCTTGGCCGAGTGCCACCATGCTCGCCACCCGGCAGCCCGCGGTGAAGAGCCTTCGCTCGGCGGCCGTGGTCGTCCAGGCGCTGACGTTCCTGCTGGTGGTGGGGGCAGCCGGGCCGGCTTGGTCGGCGTATCGCAGCTCGTCCGCCACGGCCGCCGAGATGGCTCAGTGGAAGAACCTCGCGGACCAGGTCGCGGTCCAGTTCGGGGTGAGCGACGAAGAGATGACCAGTCTCGAACCGCGGATCGGCAACCTGGTCAAGGACGGCGAATCGGCCGGAACGATCGCCTACTCGTACACCTTCTCCGACGAGACATGGGATGGCGATCTCGGTGACTACTCAGCGGTCACCTTCGTGAACCAGCGATGGCTCGATCTGATGACCACGAACGCCCCCCCGGGCGCGCTCACGCCGGTGCCGTACGAGCGGGTGAGCAGCATGCTCTCCCGGGAGTTCGGCGAGACCTTCTCCCTGTTGTCGAGAAGCCGACGTTCCGGCGGAGAGATCCTGTCGGGGTTCGGATACCTGCGGCCCGCCGGCGGTTTCCGGATGCCGGTGGCCCAGGGTGGCGGCGGCGGGAGTCTGCGGTTCCCGGACGACGTCCTCGTTGCCGTCATGCCCTCCCTGCACTCGACGATCAATGATCGGAACCTGACGTCGATGGTCTCGACGAGGAATGTCCTGTTCACCGGCGTGGCGGCGACGCAGGCGTTGCTCGAGCGCAACGGCCTGTCCGCCGGGGCCTTGAGCGACCAGGGGATCAAGGGTGATCTGAGTGTCGTCTACGTCGCGGAGGAAGGAATTCTGCGGGCGCAGTTCATGGCGTACGTGGTCTGGCTGATGAATCTCGCGCTGGCCGCCCTGGTCGTCGCGTTCGCGGTCGCGGCCGCGATCAGCGCGCTGATCACCGCCCTGCTCCACGCGAAGCGCGATTTTCCGTTGCGGCTGTCCGGCCGGTCGTGGGCGCGGATCCTGCAGAGCCGGGTGTCCAAGGAGTTGCTGGTCGGCGCGGCGCTCGTGTCCCTGGTGGCGCTCTTTCAGAGGCCCGACGCCGTCGGGGCTCTGCTGGTGGCCGCGCTGTTCGGGATGTTCGTTGTTCCGCTGAGCCATCTGTGGGCGGCGAACTGGTGTTTCTCCGGCGTCAGCAGGCGTCGAATCTGATGGGAGTTCCAATGCTGATTGAGGCCGAGAGCGTTTCCGTGGCGATCGGTAAGCGGCCGGTGCTCGACGGCGAGTCCGTACGCTGCGAGCCCGGGACGATGAGCGCCCTGGTCGGCCCGAGCGGGTCCGGGAAGACCACCCTGCTGCACTGCCTCGGGCTGCTGCTCCCGATCGATCGGGGCCGCATCCTGATCGATGGGAAGGACGTCACGAAATGGGGCTCGGCGGCGCGGCGCCGGTTCTGGCGTGAGCATGCGGCGTTCGTGCTGCAGGACTACGGGATCATGGACGAGGAGTCGGTCGCCTTCAACGTCACGATGCAGTCGAGCCCGCTGGGCAAGTGGGCCACCGGCGACCGGAAGCGGCTGGCGCAGGTTCTCGATCAGACCGGGCTGGCGGGCCGGCAGGACGAGGTGGCCAGCCACCTCAGTGGCGGTGAGAAGCAGCGGCTCGCGCTGGCCCGCGCCATCTACAAGCGAGCTGCGGTCGTGTTCGTCGACGAGCCCACCGCGTCGCTCGACGCCGCTAACCGGCGGAAGGTCATCGCTCTGTTCGAGGAGTTCGCCGCCGACGGATGCACGGTCGTCGTGTCCACGCACGACCCGGAAATGATCGAGGCATGCGGGGTACGCCACGAGATCAAGAGCGGACGAGCTGTTGCGCAACCCGTCATTCAGTCCAACTAGGGCGGAAGGGCCTGCCATGTCACTGGTAACGAAGATTGCGGTCGGCGCGGTGGCGGTGGTTGCCATCGGCGCGGGCGCGGCCGCGGTTCTCGGCGGTGTGTTGCCGATGTCGACCGACACCCACCCGCCCTGCGAGGAACTGCCGACCGCAGCCGAGGCCCGCGCGGCGTTGAGCAAGAACGAGACCCTTGCCGCCGACATCGAGGCGCTGGGCGGGGGAATCTCGGTTGAGGTGGGCTCGCCGTGCCCCAAGGGCCAGGACCGTGCGCTGATCCAGGTGACGTACGGATCGAAGCCGGAGCGTGAGGCGATCGGCAGTCTGCTCGCGCGCCGCGACGGGTTCGGTGTTCCGGTGCACCTCGTCGAGAAGTAGCCGGATGACACGCCTGTGGCTCGGCGACCGATGGTCACCGAGCCACAGGTGGTGGAGCAGGGTCAGCAGGTGCGGTAGTAGTAGCTGGCCTCAAGGCCGGCCGAGTTGACGGTGCTGATCTCGGCGATGGACTTCTTGCCGGAGACGGTGTCGATGCTCCGCGACCGGTTGGTCTCCTTGCCGTCGATGTACTTCACCACCGTCGACCCGTGGCACTTGTTGACGGTGTAGTAGGAACGGAGCTTGACGTCCCAGAAACCGTACTCCCAGGTGCCGCCCTCCGAGGGGTACTGCGTCTTCGCTCCCACACTCACCCAGGCCGCCGCCGGCCCGGCGACCGCGCCCATCAGGGCCGCGGAAAGAGCTACTCCGGCAAGCGCTGCCTTGGTCGTTCGGTTCACCGATCTCCCCATTTCGTCGAACAGGCCGGGGGCGTTCCCCGGAACCGCACCACCCCGACGGAAGGTCGCCGTAGTGGCCGAAATCAGGAAACCGTATTGGCGACAGTCTGTCCCGAGCCGTTCAGCTCAGCCATTAACTGGCCATTCCGTCAGTCGACCGGAAGCTCCCCCGCCCGAACGGCCAGGTACACCAGGTGAGCACGGTTGCTCGCCTGATAGCGAGCGCTCATGTTGGAGAGGTGGTACTTGATCGCGCTCTCGCTGCGGTGCAGCCGCTTGGCGATCTGGCCGACCGTCAGCCCATCCGCGACGAGTGCCAGCACGGCGCGCTCCCGCGGCGTCAGGTCCATCCCAGGGGCCGCGCCCGGGCGGGACGACGAAGCCGGTCCGGAGCGCCTGAGGGCATCGAGGAGGTAACTACCGATCGTGGGACTGAGCCACCGCCGCCCGCGGCGCACGGCCTGCATGGCGCCGCTCAACTGCGTGGCCTGATCGTTGGCGGTCACGATTCCCTCGACGCCGCACTGGACGAGTTCCCGTAGGACGTCCAGGTCCGGCGGGTCGTCAGCCGACAGCGCCACCACCGCAACGTTGGTGACCGTGCCGCCGCTGCTGCGGCGTGCGCGGAGGATCTCACGCAGGCTGCCGGCCATCTCGACGTCCACCAGAAGTACGTCCGGTTGCCTGGCCTGCGCCTCCTTCACGAGGGCGACCGGATCTACCGACGTCTCCGACACCGCGAAGCCGGGGCGCTGTCCGATCAGGGCGGCGATGCCGGCCCGGAGCACCTCGTTGCCGGCGGCCACGAGGACACGTACGGGCTTCTCCGTCTTTCCGGGCTTGGTCGTACCTTCGCCCACGGATATCACCACCGGTACCCCTCTTCGACAACCTGCCGGAGCGGCGGCCACGTGGGGCCCGACTCAGGGTGGACCTCCGCCTCCACCCTGCCGTCCGGCACCCTCACCGGCGGAACAGCAGCGCACACCAGCCCGACGGCGCCACGGAAAATAGCTGGGATCGAACGCACGGCAAACCGCCACCGTGATGTTGTCGGTGTCATTGACGCTCTCTATCGCGAAAGTTGGATTTTCAGATCGACGGAGTCCGCATTCAAAGTGAGGTAGCCGCTTGAGGTGGCCCAGGGCCGGAAGCGAAAAGGTGTTCGAGCACGTCGAGAGCATCCATACTGTTCGCGGCGTGGACGGACAGGCGTCGCCACGGCACCCGGCCAGGCGCCGCACGCCCCAGTTTTTCTGCCGGCCGTGACGGGAGTGGATAACGTTCGACCCCCGGCGGCGCGTTCGGCCGGCGCGACGGCCTGGACACCCCGGCCGCCAGCCGTCAGCACGGTGTCGACAGGGACTTCCACCCAGGCATTTCCGACCGGATCCTGCTCGTGCACGGCACGACGGCCACGGTTCAGATGCGCAGCGCAGCAGTCTGGTCGGTGCCAACCAGATGTCGATGTGCGGACGCCCCCGGCGGGGCGAGCGACTCGAAGCTGGCGTCCGTCCATATGGAACCAGGGTCGCCGGCGCGAGCGCGCCAGTTCGAGCCGCACGCGAGCGCCCGATTCGCGCCTCGATCCACTCTCTCAGTCAACGTCGCCACCCCCGGTAACCTGAGTCGTACCCACAGTACCGGATGCGGCGATGTCGTAGGACCGGCGAGCCTCAAGGTGATCGATGGCTCACCAGTCGGGCCGGGCCCGGCTGGCGGCGCACCGTGGTCGCCGCGGTGCTCGCCCGGTGGCTGAGACGTCGCGGGGCAGCCCACCGGACCCGCCGTGGCCCCCGCGACCCGGTGACGGACCTGGGCCGAGCCGGCGCTGAGCGCCGCCGATTCGGGGCATGCTGTCTGCGTGTTGCTGACCGTGGGGCACGGGGCCGCCGATCGGGGGCGGCTGGGGGAGTTGCTGGCCGGTGCCGGGGTGGCGCTGGTGGTGGACGTGCGGCGGTACCCGGCCAGCCGGAGCAACCCGGACGTGCGGCGGGAGGCACTCGAGAGCTGGCTGCCGGAGCGGGGCATCGACTACCGCTGGGAGTCGCGCCTCGGCGGCCGCCGGTACGTCCCGGCCGGTGAGCCGGAGCCGGACACCTGGTGGACGGTCGCCGCGTTCCGGGCGTACGCCGCGTACACCCGTACCCCGGACTTCGACGCGGCGCTGGACGCGGTGCTCGCCGACGCGGCGCGCCGGACCACGGTGGTGATGTGCAGCGAGAGCGTGTGGTGGCGCTGCCACCGCCGGTTGATCGCCGACGTGGCGGTGCTCGGTCGTGGCGTGCCGGTACGTCACCTTCTGCCGGACGGCCGGCTCAGCCCGCACCGGCCCGCCGAGGGTGCCCGCCGTCTCCCCGACGGTCACCTGATCTGGGACCGCTGACTCAGTCGACCAGTTCGTCGGCGAGGAGGTCCATCAGCAGGCCGTCGTGCCAGGGGCCGTCCGCGCCGCGCTCGTAGCGGCGCATGATGCCCACCGGGCGGAAGCCCACCTTCGCGTACGCGCGGATCGCCGCGGTGTTCGCCGCCGCGGGGTCGATGGTGAACCGGTGGTGGCCGTGCTCGTCGATGAGGTGTCGGACCATGGTGCGGATGGCGTCCCCGCCGAGCCCGGCGCCGCGTACCGCCGGGTCGAGGAAGAGGTCCAGGCTGGCGTGGCGGTAGTCGGGGTCGGTCTCGGCGGACCACTGGATCGCGCCGACCACCCGGCCGTCGTGCTCGATCGCGTAGACGCTCAGCTCGTCGTCGGCCAGGTCGGCGCGGATCTCCGCGGCCAGGTCGTCGCCGCCGCGCCACCAATGCCGGACCTCGGGGGTGGCCCGGATCGCGGCGAGGGTGGGCACGTCCTCGTCCGTCGCCGGTCGCAGCGTCACCGCCCGTCCGCGCAGCACGGTCAGCCCCGGATCTCGCCGTGCTCGACGCAGACCGCCGACCAGCCGGTCGGCACGACCTGCACCTTCATCCGCCGCCGGCAGCGGGCGCAGTAGCGCGGCGGCTCCAGCGCCCGTGCCGCCGCGCACGCCTCGTGGGCGCCCGTCGCCTCGGATTCACCGCAGCGGTCGCACCACACCTCGGTCACCGTCACCTCTGCCTCACCGGGTCGCTCTGCCTCACAGGGTCGCCGACAGCGCCTTCATCGGCATCTTCAGGTCGTCCAGCAGCTTCAGGTCGTCGGTCGCCGGCCGGCCCAGCGTGGTCAGGTAGTTGCCGACGATGACGGCGTTGATCCCGCCGAGCAGCCCGTCCCGCGTGCCCAGGTCACCGAGCGTGATCTCCCGACCGCCCGCGTACCGGAGGATGGTGCGCGGCATGGCCAGCCGGAACGCGGCGATGGCGCGCAGCGCGTCCTTGCCCTCGACCACCGGGCGGTCGCCGAGTGGCGTGCCCGGGCGGGGGTTGAGGAAGTTGAGCGGGACCTCGTGCGGGTCCAGCTCGGCGAGCTGCGCGGCGAACTCGGCGCGCTGCTCCACCGACTCGCCCAGGCCGAGGATGCCGCCGCAGCAGACCTCCATGCCGGACTCGCGGACCATCGTCAGGGTCTCCCAGCGCTCCTCCCAGGAGTGCGTGGTGACCACGTTCGGGAAGTAGGAGCGGCAGGTCTCCAGGTTGTGGTTGTAGCGGTGCACGCCCATGTCGACCAGCTCGTCGACCTGCTCCTGGGTGAGCATGCCCAGCGAGGCGGCGACCTGGATGTCGACCTCCGCCTTGATGGCGGCCACGCCCTCGCGCATCTGCTTCATCAGCCGGGCGTCCGGGCCGCGTACGGCGGCCACGATGCAGAACTCCGTCGCCCCGGTGGCGGCGGTCTGCTTCGCCGCCTCGACCAGCGCGGGAATGTCCAGCCAGACCGACCGGACCGGCGAGGTGAACAGGCCGGACTGCGAGCAGAAGTGGCAGTCCTCGGGGCAGCCGCCGGTCTTCAGCGAGATGATGCCCTCGACCTCGACCTCCGGGCCGCACCAGCGCATCCGTACCTCGTGGGCGAGCTGGAGGGCGGCGGGCAGGTGCTCGTCGGGCAGGTTCAGCACGGCGAGGACGCCGGCCTCGTCGAGGCCGACGCCGTTCTCCAGCACCTGGGTCCGGGCCTGGTCGAGGATCTCTGGCATGGCTCGTACCCTACAAGCCCGGTCGGCGGGGAGAAATCGGCTCCGCGTCCGGGCCGGCCAGCGCGTCGAGCAGCTGTAGCCGGACTGACGGTGGCAGGCTCGGGTCGGCGGCGGCGAGCAACACGGCAACCGCGACTCCGCGGCGTATCAGGACGGTCACCCGGCGCATGAGATCCCTCATCCGCGCAGCATCCAAGTTCAACCGAGGTTTAGGTCAACCCGGACAGGATCCGTCGAGGTCGGCCGGCCGGATGGTAACTTCGCCCGGCGGAAGCGCCCGAGGGGCGACGATCGGCGGGAAGGGACGTGACGGTGGCGGACTGGCTGGCGGCCCTGGACCGCCGCGCCGAACTGCGGGCCCGCGCGGGCCTCACCCGTACGCTGCGTCCGCGCGCCGCCGGCGACGCCGTCGTCGACCTGGCCGGCAACGACTACCTCGGCCTGGCCACCCACCCGGAGGTCACCGCCGCGGCGGCCCGGGCCTTGTCCGCGTACGGGCTGGGTGCCACCGGGTCGCGGCTGGTGCGCGGCTCGACCGACGTCCACCACGCGCTGGAGGACGCCCTCGCCGGCTGGCTCGGCACCGACCGGGCGCTGGTCTTCTCCTCCGGCTACCTGGCCAACCTCGCGGCCGTCCGGGGCCTGGTGCGGCCGCGTACCCTGCTCGTCTCCGACGCGCACAACCACGCCTCGCTGATCGACGGCTGCCGGATCTCCGGCGCGGAGACCGTGGTGGTCCCACACGCCGACGTCGACGCGGTGGCCACCGCGCTCGCCGCCGCCCCGGGGCGGCCCGCGGTGGTGGTCACCGAGTCGGTCTTCTCCGTCGACGGCGACCTCGCCCCGCTGGCCGCGCTGCACGCGGTGGCTCGTCGGCACGGCGCGCTGCTGCTGGTCGACGACGCGCACGCGCTCGGCGTCACCGGTCCGGCCGGGGCCGGCGGGGTCGCCGCGGCGGGGCTGGCCGGCGAGCCGGACGTGGTGGTGACCGCCACGCTCTCCAAGGCGCTCGGCGGAGCCGGCGGCGTGGTGGCCGGGCCGGCGGAGTTCGTCCGACACCTGGTGGAGACCGGCCGGACGTTCATCTTCGACACCGCGCTGCCCCCGGCGGTCGCCGCCGGGGTCCGGGCGGCGGTCGGGCTGGCCCGGGCCGGCGACGGGCTCCGCGCCGAGCTGGCCGAGCGGGCCGCGCTCGCGGTGCGCCGGCTGGGCGGGGCCGGGCTGGACGTCTCGGTGCCCGATGCGGCGGTGGTGTCGGTGACCGCGCCCGGTCCGGAGGCGGCGACCGCGTGGGCGGCCGCGTGCCGGGAGCGGGGCGTCGCGGTGGGCTGCTTCCGGCCGCCGTCGACCCCGGACAGCCGCTCCCGGCTCCGGTTGACCATCAGTGCCGGGGTGGCCCGAGCGGACTTCGAACGAGCCCTCGACGAAATTGTGGAGTGTGCCCCATGACGGGTGGCTGGACCGGGGCGGTGCTGGTGACCGGGACGGACACCGAGGTGGGCAAGACGGTGGTGACCGCGGCCATCGCCGCCGCCGCCCAGGCCGCCGGCCTGCGGGTCGCGGTGGTCAAGCCCGGCCAGACCGGTACGGCCACCGGCGACCCCGGCGACGTGGACGCGGTGACCCGGCTGGCCGCCCCGCTCACCGGCCGGACCCTGGCCAGCTACCCGGACCCGCTCGCCCCGCTGGCCGCGGCCCGGGTCGCCGAGCTGCCGCCGCTGGAGCTCTACACCGCCGTCGACGCGATCCGCGAGGAGACGGACAAGCACGACCTGGTGCTCGTGGAGGGGGCCGGCGGGCTGCTCGTACCGATGGGGCTGCGGCCGTCGGGGGAGCCCTGGACGGTGGCCGACCTGGCGGTGTCGCTGGGGGCGCCGGCCGTGGTGGTGGCCCGCGCCGGGCTCGGCACGCTGAACCACACCGCCCTCACCCTCGAGGCGCTGGAGCGCCGGGCGGTCCCGGCCGGCGTGGTGATCGGTGCCTGGCCGGCCGAGCCGGAGCTGGTGCACTGGCTCAACCTGTCCGAGCTGGTGCCGAACCTGCTGGGCGCGGTGCCGATGGGCGCCGGCGCGATGGACCCCGGGGTGTTCCGCCGGTCCGCCCCGGGCTGGCTCACCCCGGCCCTGTACGGGGTGCTGGACGACTGGCGGGTCTGGGCCGAGGACGCCAGCTGAGCACCTGACTTTCGTCGGTGCCCGGCCCGGCCGCCCGTCGGTAGCGTGGCCGCCGTGAGACTGCGCTGGTGGCGGGCGGGGCGCCCGTCCCGGCTTGTCGGCGGCGCGTCCGTCCAGGCCGACCAGGTCGAGCACCTCGGCCACCCGCCGGGTCGGGATGCCGTTGCTGCGGGCCATCGCGAGCAGGCCGGGTCGGTGGGGCGGCGCCACCGCCGTCGGCAGGTCGCCGTCAGGGCCGGCGCACCACGAACGCGTCCGGCATCCGGAAGGTGAGGTTGTCCGGGCACCACGGCGGGCGGACCACGGTCACGCCGTCGAGCAGCGACGCCGCCTCGGCGACCACCACCGCCGCCTCCATCCGGGCCAGCTGCGCCCCCACGCAGCGGTGCGGTCCGGCCCCGAAGGCCAGGTGCCGGCGGGAGCCGCGCTGCCCCGGACGGAACTCGCCCGGCGCGGCGACCAGTTCCGGGTCCCGGCCGGCCCGGGCCAGCCAGGCCACGATGCTGGTGCCCGCCGCGACGGGGGTGCCGCCCAGCGTGGTGTCCACCGCCGCCATCCGCCGCCAGGTGACGATCGGCGGCTCCAGCCGCAGCCCCTCCTCGACCACGTCGGCGACCGGGATCTCGCCCGCGCGCAGCCCGGCCCGTACCGACGGTTCACCGGCCAGCCGGTGCAGCAGGAGGGTGAGGAACTGCGAGGTGGTCTCCTGCCCGGCGACCAGCAGGAAGAAGAGCGCCCCGACGACCACGTCGGGGGAGTGCCCGGCGTCGCGCAGCCGGGCGGCCAGCCCGCCGCCGGTGGCGGCGAACGCGCGCAGTGTGGTGTGGAACCGGCCGACCTCGGTGGCGAGGGCGAGCTGCCGCGCCTCGTCGAGCGGCGCCCAGAACAGCTCCAGCGCGGCCCGGGCGAAGTCCTTGACCGCGCCGACCGGGGCGTCCGGCAGCTCGACCAGCCGGGCCAGCACCAGCAGCGGCAGGTCGGCGGCGAGTTCGGCGTACAGGTCGACCGACTCGCCGGCGTCGAGGGCGGCGGCGAGCCGGGCCACCCGCTGCCGGACCAGGCCGGCCAGCCAGGGCTGCTGCGCGGCCACCCGGGCGGGGTGCAGCGCGTCGGCGACGATGCCGCGGATCTCGGGGTGGCTGGCGGCCGAGTTGTTGGCCAGGGTCGGGGGCAGTCGGAACCGGTGACCGGCGAGCAGCCGCAGGGCGGACACCGGGATGGGGGTCACCGCGTCGAGGGCATTGTCCGGCCGAAACGTCTCCGGATCGGTGAGCAGCCGCCGGACCAGGGCGTGCCGGGTCACCACCAGGTGCTCCACGCCGACGTGGTCGACCACTCTCGCCACGTCGGGCCACGGACCGTCGACGGACTTTCCCCAGCCCCGGAACAGCACGCCGACACGCTAGCGGGCGGCTCCCGGCGGAGCCGGGTCCAGCTCCCACACGGTGGTGCGCTTCACCCGTACGCTCTCCAGCGCCTCGGGCACCGGCACGTCGTAGGTGGCCAGCTCGTGGAACCGTTCGCGGGGCAGGAAGGCGCGGCCGGGGTCGCCGACCAGCACCCGGGCCCCGGACCGGGCGGCCCGGAGCAGGAACCGCAGCATCCGCCGGGCCATCGCCTCGCTGTAGAAGACGTCCCCGGCCAGCACCACCTCGGCGTCCCCGGCGTCCCCGTCGAGGATGTCGCCGAGTTCGGCGTCGACGCGTACCCCGTTGGCCTCGGCGTTGAGCGCGACGGCCGCGACCGCCCGCTCGTCCACCTCCACGGCCCGGACGGCGGCGGCGCCGGCGCGGGCGGCGGCGATGGCCACCAGGCCGGAGCCGGACGCGAGATCGAGCGCCCGCCGCCCGGCGACCAGCTCGGAATGGTCGGTGACGTAGCGGGCGAGCGCCTGCCCGCCGGCCCAGGCGAAGGCCCAGAACGGCGGCGGTTGGGCGCTGCGGAACTCGCCCTCCGTCAGCTCCCAGAGGCCGATCGGCTCGTCGGCCTGGTGCAGCCGCACCTCGGGCACGAAGGCGACGGGGGTGAGCCGGGCGTGCAGCCGGACGAAGGCCGCGGACAGGTCGGGCACCGGGTGATTCTGTCGTACCGCCCGGCGCCGGTTGCCTGCGGCGCGCCCGCCTGCCGTACCCGGCGCGCCCGCCTGTCATACCCGGCGTGTCGTGGTCGGGGCTCAGTCGAGCTGGCCCGGTTCCAGGCCCAGCTCGCGGGCGGCGACGAGGCGGATCCACTCGGCGATCTGCCGCCGGGTGATCACCCGCTCGTGCACCGCGAGCTGCACCGCGAGGCCGTCCATCACGGCGCTGATCCGCCACGCCGCGCCCGCCGGATCGGGGCAGTCGAAGGTGCCGTCGGCCACCCCGTCGGAGATCACCTTGGCGAGGTCCTGGCGCCACCGCAGGTCGAGCCGGCGGGAGAGCTTTTCCAGCTCCGGGGTGCGCAGCGACTCCGCCCAGCCGTCGATCCAGATGGACCAGGAGGTCGACCGGCCGGTCGGGGCGTACAGGCGCAGCATCCGGCGCAGCTTGGCCAGCGGTGGGGCGGAGGAGCGGACCACCGCGTCGAGCCGGGTCAGGTCCTGCTCGACGGCGTACGCGAACGCCTGCGCGAGCAGCCGGTCCTTGGTGGCGAAGTGGTAGAAGACCAGGGCCTGGCTGACCCCGGCGGCCTCCGCCACGTCGGCGGTGCGGGTGTTGGCGAGTCCGCGTTCCGCGATCACGTCACAGGCCGTGCGAAGCAGGGCATCCAGGCGGATTTCGGCGGCGCGTCTCGTCACGCCGCTACCGTAGCCCATCGATGTGACCACGGGGCGTCACCGATGCGGCCGGTCGGGTGGGTGTCGGTCGGAACCCGGACAGTTCCCGCCCGGCGTGTCGGCGTTCACCTTCCCGCCCGGCCCTCGGAGACCACCCGGGCTCCTAGGAAGCTCAGGACGAAGGGCGCGTCGTCACCCGGACGCGCCCGAAACGACACCCCGATTTGGCAACCGTTCCGGGGCTCGGCTAAAGTTCTCATCCGTCACCGGGAAACACCGGGGGCATGCGGACGTAGCGCAGCTGGTAGCGCATCACCTTGCCAAGGTGAGGGTCGCGGGTTCGAATCCCGTCGTCCGCTCGGAGATGCCGCCACGCATGTCGGGGGCAACCTCGGTGGAGTGGCCGAGAGGCGAGGCAACGGCCTGCAAAGCCGTGTACACGGGTTCAAATCCCGTCTCCACCTCGGCAGTAGACGAGGGCGATTGGCGCAGTGGGAGCGCGCTTCCTTGACACGGAAGAGGTCACTGGTTCAAACCCAGTATCGCCCACCACTTGGATGGTCAGAGGGCTCGTCACCGGATATCGGTGACGAGCCTTTCTGTTTCCGCCACCCTCACGCCGCTGCGGTGAGCAGCGCCTCCGCCACCGCCGTCCGGCTGCTCAACAGCGACCGGCCCTGCCGGTGCGTCACCACCAGCCCCGCCGCCCGCAGCGCGGTGAGGTGCTGCGACACGCCCGCCGGGGACAGGCCGGTGCGCCGGGCCAGCTCGGTGGTTGACCGGGGCGCGTCCAGCGCCGCGAGCAGCCGCGCCCGCCCCCGGCCGAGCACGGCGCCCAACGCGTCCGGCGCGTCCGGCGGGCAGGCCCAGAGCCCGCCGAGGCCCCGCGCCGGGTACGCCAGCTGCGGCACGTCCCCGGCCGAGATGCTGAGCACGGACGGCCAGGCGAAGACCGAGGGCACCAGGACCAGGCCGGTGCCGTCGGGCACGTCCGGGGCAGTGCAGTGCCGCTGGTTGATCAGCAGGGCGTCGCCCTCCCAGCGGACCCGCTCGTGCAGGTCGTTGAGGAGCCCCGCCGCGCCGTCCTCGGCCAGCCGCCGGGCCCGCCGGAACACCTCCGCCTCGAGCAGGGCCCGGATCCGTGGCCACTCGCCGGCCAGGGCCAGCCGCCAGTACGCCTCGATCTCCTCGGCGAGCCGGTGCAGCCCGTCCTCGGGGTCGGCGTAGAGGGCGGCCAGGGCCGGTGGCCGGGGCCCGGGATAGAGGTCCAGGTGAGCCCGGACGGTCGCGGGTGGGGTGGCGCGCAGCGCGGCCAGGTCCTGTCCCAGGTCGGGCGCCAGCCCTGCGGGTGGCGGGGTGAGGAAGTCGGCCAGGTACCCGGGCGCGGGCGGGACGAGGTGCCAGAGCAGGCCCCGGTCCGGGCCGATCAGGTTCGCCTCGGCCAGCCGCGGGCGGACCCGGTTCACCCAGGGCAGGTGGATCGCGTGCTGGCCGGGATCGCGGAGGACCCGCACGCTGGCGACCGCCTCCCAGAGGCAGGAGAGCGCGAACCGGACCCGCGCCACGGCACCCGCCGACAGGCCGATCGCGACCACGCCGCCCTCCGTTGTTTCAGCTGGGACTGAAACATTACGTCGGCCGACGGCGCGGACCGAGACTGGCCTGGTGAACGATCACCACACCCGAGCCCTGCACTTCCGTTCCCTGCACGTCCCCGGCGAGCCGCTGGTCCTGGTGAACGCCTGGGACGCCGCGAGCGCCCGGATCGTCGCCTCCGCCGGCGCCCGTGCGGTCGCCACCACCAGCGCCGGCGTCGCCTGGAGCCTCGGCACCCCGGACGGCGACGCACTCGGCCGGGACACCGCCGTCGACCTGGTCCGCCGGATCACCGCGGCGGTGTCGCTGCCGGTCACCGCCGACATCGAGTCCGGGTACGGCGACACCGTCGACGAGGTCGCCGCGACCGTCGAGGCGGTGCTCGCGGCGGGCGCGGTCGGCGTCAACGTCGAGGACGCCCGGCACGACGGGGCCGTGCCGCTGCGCCCGGTCGACGAGCAGTGCGCCCGGCTGGCCGCCGTCCGGTCCGCCGCAGACCGCGCCGGGGTCCCGTTGTACGTCAACGCGCGCATCGACACCCTCCTGCGCGGCGCCGGAGGCGTCCCGGAGACGGTGGCCCGGGCCAGGGCCTACCTCGACGCCGGCGCCGACGGCGTGTTCGTGCCGGGCGCGGTCGACCCGGCGACGATTGCCGCCCTGGTGGCGGCCATTCCTGCCCCGCTGAACGTGATGGCCGGGCCGGGCGCCCCGGCGGTGCCCGAACTGGCGAAGCTGGGGGTGGCCCGGGTCAGTCTCGGCTCCTCGGTCGCGCAGGCCGCGTACGCGGTGGCCCGCCGGGCGGCCGAGGAGGCGTTCGCCGCCGGGACGTACGGGGGCCTCGCCGACGCCCTCGACTACGGCACGCTCAACGAGCTGATGCGCGGCTGACGGGGCACGCGTACGGGGGCGTCGGCCAGCGCGCCCGGCACCCCCGTACGCGTGTCTCAGCTCCCGGGACCGATCAGCTCCATCGGTCTCCGGGACGGTCACAGCGGCGGGGCGGCGTCCCGGCGCTCCTCGACCCGCCGGTACTCCACCGGCTCGGCGGTGGTGACCACCTCCCGCCGGCGGCCCCACACCAGCGTGGTCATGATCAGGCCGAGCACGCCGGCCGCCATCAGGATCCAGCCGACGACGTCCAGGCTGACCCCGCCGATGTTGGCGTCCAGCGCGAAGGTGAGGATCGCGCCGACGGCGATCAGGAAGATGCTGGTACCGATTCCCACGACAGCCTCCTTCGGGGGACGGGTTGTGCTGTCGAGTGCAGTCAGTACCCCGACGGCGACCAGCGCAATCACCGGGCGCGGCGGCGCGGCCCGGCGGGCGGGTGGGGCCTCCGGCACGGCGATCTTGTCATCGGGTAGAGTCCTACCCGTCGCCGACGAGAGCCGGCGACAATGCGGACGTAGCGCAGCTGGTAGCGCATCACCTTGCCAAGGTGAGGGTCGCGGGTTCGAATCCCGTCGTCCGCTCGCGATCCGCCCCTTGCGGGGTCGACTGTCGCCGGTGTTCTGACCGGCGAGCGCTCGGGCGATTGGCGCAGTGGGAGCGCGCTTCCTTGACACGGAAGAGGTCACTGGTTCAAACCCAGTATCGCCCACCACCTATATCAGCAGGTCATGTGGCTCGTTGCCGGGATTCCGGTAACGAGCCGCCTCGCATTCAGCCCTGTGGTGGTTCCGCTGCGTGGTGGTGGACGAAAGCCACGCTCGCGCCTTGGTAGCAGGTCGGCTCAGGACCTACGGCGCGACCGTGACGCGGGTCACTTGCCGATGTGCACCGGGCCGGACGGGAGAGGTCGTCTTGCCTGACATGAGACGAAAGGTGGACGCGCTCGACGAGGCGGAACTCGTGCGCCGTACGGCCACGGGTGACCGGCGGGCCTTCGACGAGTTGTATCGGCGTACGTCGCCGTGGCTTGCCGTGCGGCTGCGTCGCCGGTGCTCAGACGAGGATGTGGTCGCCGACGTGATGCAGGAAACCTATCTTGCGGTCTGGCGCTCGGCCGGGAGCTTCGCCGGTGCGGCGACCTCGGGCACCGCCGTCGGCTGGCTCTGGACGATCGCCGCCAACCGACTGGTCGACGCGTTCCGGCGGCGGGCCCGGCAGGCGCAGGTGTCGGCGGTGCCGCTCGCCGAGACGGTTGCGCCGGCCGCCGAGGACGAGGTGATGGCCGGCCGGGTCGGCCAAGACCTCGAGCGGGCGCTGCTGGCACTGCCGCCCGAGATGCGCGAGGTGCTGCGTGCCATGGTGCTCGACGGACTCACCTCTCGCGAGACAGCGGTGCTACTCAACGTGCCGGAGAACACGGTGAGGTCCCGCGCGCGGCGGGCCCGGATCGCCCTGCGGGAGGCGCTGTCATGACCACACACCCCAGTCTCGCAGCAATCGCCGAGTATGCCGGTGGCGGCCGTGGCCTCGACGAGGCCACCGTCTGGTCGATCGAGGTCCACCTCGAGGACTGCGCGGAGTGCCGGGCGCGGCTGGCCGGCAGCGCAGCCGCCGACACGCTCGCCCTGCTTGACCGGGTCTCCGCCGGGCTCGACCGGGAGATCGCCGCCGGGCCCGCCCCGGCCCGCCGCACCCGCCGCTGGCTTGCGCCGCGGCGTCGCTGGCTGGTCGCCGCCCTGTTGCCCTGGGTCACCATGACCGTTGCGGTGCTGCTCTGCGCGCTTGGGCTGAACCGGCTGCTGCCCGAGCTGCCGTCGCTGGTGTTGCTGCTTGCCCCGGTAGCGCCGCTGCCCGGGGTGGCGGCCGCCTGGAGCCGCCGCCTCGACCCGGCTGGCGAACTGATCGCCAGCACCCCTGCGGCTGGCCTGACCATGTTGCTGCGGCGCACCCTGGTGGTGCTCGCCGTGATCGTTCCGGCGCTCGCCCTGCTCGGTACCGGCACCAGAACGTCGCTGGCACTGATGTTGCTGCCGTGCCTGGCGTTCACCGCCGGCACCATCGCGCTCGGCGCGTTGATCGGCGTGCCGCGCGCCGCGGTCGGCCTCGGCACGCTCTGGGCACTGGCCGTGGTCGTGCCCACTGTGATCACTGAGGACCTGCCGGTCGTGCTGCGGCCCGGCAGCGCCGTCCTCTGGGCGCTGACCGCTGTGGTGCTGGTCGGTGTCGCGATGAGTCGCGCGGGCGACTTCCGTCGGCTGACCAGCCACCGATGAGCTTCCACTCCCTGCTACGAAAGGCATTCCATGCGTACGGTGAGCGCGGCTGAGACGGCCCCCACCAGCCATCCCTGGGCCGTGCACGCCGACAGCCTGCGGGTGAAGGCCGGCCCCCACCTGGCCGTTGACGGCCTCGACCTGGCTCTCGGCACCGGTGTGCACGCGCTGCTCGGGCCCAACGGTGCCGGTAAGAGCACGCTGATGCGCGCGCTGGCTACCGTGGTCGAGCCGGTCGGCGGCACGTTGACTCTGCTCGGCGTGGCCGTCAACGGTCGCGCCGACCTGCGGCGGGTGCGCCGCGGCCTGGGCTACCTGCCGCAGCAGTTCGGCTTCTACCCACGGTTCACCGTGCGCGAGTTCGTGGAATACATGGCCTGGCTCAAGGAGATGCCGAAGTCCGCGGTGCCGGCCGCGGTGCAGCGGGCGGTCGACCGGGTTGGGCTCTCGGCCAGGGCCGACGCGAGGATGAAGACGCTCTCCGGCGGCATGCTTCGTCGGGCCGGCATCGCCCAGGCGATCGTGAACGACCCGGAACTGCTGCTGCTCGACGAGCCCACCGTCGGCCTCGACCCCGAGCAGCGCCTGGAGTTCCGCGAACTGCTGCGCGACCTTGGTGTCGACAGCTGCGTCCTGGTCTCCACCCATCTGGTCGAGGACGTGGTAGCCGCATGCACCGACGTCGTCCTGGTCAATGACGGCCGGCTGGTGCACAGGGGTACGACCGACTCGCTGATCGCCGCAGGCGGTTCCGGCGAGGCCGGGGACAGCCCGGCCGAGCGGGGCTATTCCGCCCTGCTGCGCCGCCACCGGGCGGAGGCCGGCCGATGAGCCGCATGCTACGCATCGAACTGCGCCGCTCCGCTGCCCTCGGAGCTGCCCTGGTCCTACTGCTCACCGGCGGGATCATGTGCTATGCCGCCCCGCAGCGCTGGTCGTCCAGTTGGATGGCACTGGCCATGATCGAGCGGGAATACCTGGTGCTGATACTCCCCCTGGCACTGGCGGCCGGGGCCTGGCAGGGGCGCCGGGAAAGCCGGAACGGCCTGGCCGAACTCGTTCGTAGCACCCCCCGGCCACGCCCACAGCAGGTCATGCCGATCCTCGGCGCGCTTGGCATCGCGGTGGCCGGCGGCTACCTGGCGGTCCTAGCGGTGGCCGCGCCCCGGATCGCCGGCACCGCCCGCTACCTCCCGGCGGCGGCGTTCGCCGTGGTGGCCGTCGGCGTCCTCGCCGTGGTCGCGGCGGCCTGGCTGGGCCTTGCGGCCGGGCGTCTGTGGCCGTCGGTCGCCGCCGGACCAGTGCTCGCCCTCGCCGGCCTCGGCTGGCTGATGGGCTTCCCCGGAATTGCCCATGGCCAGGAGTGGCTGGGCGCGCTGTTCTCTCCGATGTACGGGATGAGCCAGTACAGCGACTACGAGACGGTGTCCGGCCGGCTCAGTGCGGCTCAGGCGGTGTGGCTGGTGGCCCTCGTCGTTGGCGGGTATGTCCTGCACGTGGCGCAGAGCCGTCGGGCCCGGGCGGCGTCGCTGCTGCCGGTAGCGCTCGGCGTGGCCGTGGCGATCGCGGTGATGCCGCACGACCGCTACCTTCCACGCGCGATCGACCGCGTCGCACAGGAACTCGTCTGCACCACGGACGCCCCGAAGGTCTGCGTCGCCCGGGTCCACTCCACCCTGCTGCCCGAGGTCACGCCCCGGGCGCGGCAGGCGCTCGCACTGCTCGCGAGGTTGCCCCGGCCGCCGGCCGAGGCACACGAGGACACCACGACCTGGGGTCGCGACCTGCCCGAGCCCCGACCGGACCCGGCCGGGATCGCGCTGATGACCATCACGGTCGATGACCGCGGTCACCTCGCCTCCCCAGCCGACCTCGTGCCGCAGACCGTGACGCGGGTGCTGGGCAACCAGGGCCGATGCCCCGACGGGCTGAGCTGGTCGGCCCTGCGGGCGGCCACGTACTGGCTGGTCGGCACCGAACCACCGGCGGAGCCCGGCTTCGACGACGACGGTGAGTGGAACGACCACGTCGGCCAACTGTGGCGGAGCCTGCGGGAACTGCCCGAGGCGGATGCGCTGGCCCGGGTGACGGCAGTCCGCGAGGGCGCCCTGAGGTGCGCCGACCTCGACGAGATGCTGAGCGGCAAATGAGGTGGCTGACGCTCTACCTGCGGTCACGCCGGGTACCGGTGGCCCTGGCCACGGCCGTCGGAGGCATGGTGGTGATGTGGGTGCTCGGATCGGCCGTCAGCGACGGCGGCCCGGGCGTCAAGATGGTCGTGCTCACCGTCCTCCTGCTGGTCGTGGTGCTCACCGCCACCCTGAGCGGGCCCGACGAGGAGCTGGACCGCACCGCCGCGCGGCCGTGGCCGCCACGCCGGGTCAGCCACCTGCTCGCTGCGCTGGCCGTCGTGGCTGGCCTGCCGTTCCTGACCCACCTCACCGGGATCAGCTTCGGGCCGGCCGGGCCGGTGATCCGGGACGCTGCCGGCCTGCTCGGTCTGGCCGCGCTGAGCGCGCCGCTGCTCGGGGCGGGCCGGGCCTGGTTCGTGCCGCTGGGCTGGACCCTCGCCGCGGCGGTCTATCCGGCAGCCGGCCACCTGCTCGGAGAGATCCTGACCTGGCAGTCCCAGGCAGCGGACAGCACGCCGGCGGCGGTGACGGCCGCGGTGCTCGCAGGCAGCGGCCTCATCGCGTACGCGAGCGCCGGCCCGGCCCGACGCACACCCGCCGAGGCCGCCCTCTGAAGAACGGTGTGTAGAACTCGTCGTGATCACCGCCACCTACCCGGGCAACCCGAAGCGCCCCGCGCTGCCGCTGCGGCGCGGGGCGCTTCGCACGCCCTAGCTCACCGGGACGGGCTCGCGCACGCGCCGGCTGCTCCTCCGTCTCCTCGGCCATTTCGCCGTGCGACAGCGCGGGCAGCCAGTTGAGCCAGCTCGGCAGGTACCAGGCCCGGTCGCCGAAGAGCTTCATGGTGGCCGGCAGCAGGACGGCGCGCACGACGGTGGCGTCGATCAGGATGGCCACGGCCAGGCCCACGCCCATCTGCTTGAAGCTGAGCAGCGACATGGTGCCGAACACCGCGAACACCGCCACCATGATCAGCGCGGCGCTGGTCACCACGCCGGCCGAGGACTTGATGCCGTGGGTGACCGCGCGCTCCGTGGGCATCCCACCGTCGTACGCCTCGCGGATCCGGCTGAGGATGAAGACCTGGTAGTCCATCGACAGTCCGAACAGGATGACGAAGAGGAACAGCGGCAGCCAGTTGACGATCGCCCCCGGTGTGAAGCCGAGCAGGTCCGCGCCGTGCCCGTCCTGGAACACCAGCACCAGCACACCGTAGGCGGCGGCCACCGAGAGCAGGTTGAGCACGACCGCCTGGATCGCCACCAGGAGCGACCGGAAGCTGCTCAGCAGCAGGACGAACGCCAACAGCAGCACGAACGCGAGGACCAGCGGCGCGGTACGGGACATCTGCCGGTTGAAGTCGACGGTGGCGGCCACGGCGCCGGTGACGTACGCCCGCGTGTCCGGCTGCGCGCCCACGGTCTCCGGGACGATCGTCTCCCGGAGCGTCTCGACCGCCTTCCGGCCGTCGTCGCCGTAGCCGATGCTGAGGGAGATGGTGGCCACCGTCCGCGCCGGGTTCACCTGGACGCTGACCGGCTCGTGCGCCACGCCGGTGGCCAGCGCCCGCTCCTTGAGTCGCCCGATCGCCTCCTGCATCGCGGGGCTGGACACGTCCGGCGCCTTGATCGCGACGGTGGCCGGTTCGTTGCCGCCCGGGAACGCCTTGTCGATCGCCTTGAAGGTGGCCGCGATCGGGTAGTCGCCCTGCAGGTCGTCGATGCCGGGCTGGCCGAGCCGCATGCCGAGGGCGGGCACCGCCAGCGCGACGAGTGCGCTCACGGCCAGCACGGTGGAGAGCCACGGGCGGCGCAGCACACCGGTGAGGACGACGTTCCACACCCGACCGCCACCGGCCCGGCCGCCCAGCCGCCGTGGCCAGGTGACCCGGCCGCGGGTGACCACCCGGACGATTCCGTGGATGATCCGTGCGTCGACGGCGTCGCCGAAGACCGCGAGTGTCGCCGGCAGCACGGTCACCGAGGCCACCATGGCGGTCAGGACGACCAGGATGGTGCCCTGGGCGAAGCCCATGAACACGCCGTGGTCGGTGAGGAACATGCCGGCCATCGCCACGATCACGGTGACGCCGGAGATCAGTACCGCCCGGCCGGAGGTGGCTGCGGCGATCTCCAGGGCCCGCTGCTTGGACCGGCCCCTGGCCCGCTCCTCCCGTTCGCGGCGGACGTAGAACAGAGAGTAGTCCACCCCCACGGCCAGCCCGATGAGCAGCATCAGGTTGGTGGTGGTGTCGGCCACGTGCAGCAGCTTGCTGGCCAGGGCGAGCAGTCCGGTGGCGGCGAAGAACGCGGTCATCGACACCCCGAGCGGGATGAGCGTGGGCAACAGGGTGCCGAAGGCGATCAGCAGGATGATCGCGGTGATCGGCAGCGACAGCGCCTCGGCCCGCTGGAAGTCCTCGTTGACCGCCACGCCGGCCAGCCGCTGGATGCTGGCCGCACCCGCCTGCTCGAGCCGCAGGTCCGGATGCCGGGCCTGCACGCCGGCCACCGCGTCGAGGACCGGCTGGACCCGCTCGTCGGCGGTGTCGCCGGCGCCGGTCAGGTCGAACAGCACCAACGCGGTCGTGCCGTCACCGGTTCGCGGCGCCGGGGCGGCCGGGTCGTACGGTGTGCGCAGGTGCTCCACCTGGCCGGTGGCCTCGACCGCGCTCCGGACGTCCTGCACCGCCTGGCGGAACTCCGGGCTGTCCACCGTGATCCGTCCGTCCCGGGACTGGACCAGCACCATCTCGCCGGCCACGTCGGGGAAGCCGGCCTCGTCGATGATCTGCTGGGCCCGCCGCGAGTCGCCGTTCTGCCCCTCGTAGCTCTTCATCGGGGTGGTGCCGACCGCGTTGCCGACAACGGTGGCGAGCACCACGAACCCCAGCCAGATCAGGATCGCCCACCAGCGGTGACGGGCGCTCCACCCGCCGACGCGGGCCGCCACGTTCCTCGTTTTCGTGCTCCGTCCTCCGGTCAATTCCGACCTCCGCCGTTGTCGATGAACGTTGTTCGTGGTCGCCCCGACCGTCGACTGAAGCAACCGGTCCTCGAAGCAGGCTCGACGCCGCCACCACGATCGGGTCCCCGGCGCCGGCACATCAGTCACTTCGCGCCGTCGACGGCACCGCGGGGTCCCACCCAACGGGCCATGGCTGGCCCGTGACCGTCCATGACAGGGTGTGAGGATTCACTGGATCTACAGGAGGCGATCGGATGCGGTCAGGCATCGGACCACGCGGTAGGCGTCTGATCGGCCGGCTCGGTGTTGCCGCCGTGCTCGCCGCGGCGGGGGTCGTGCTGGTCACCTCGCCCGCCCAGGCCACCGCCACCCGGACGGTGGCGTTCTGGAGCATGGACGAGCCGGCCGGGTCGACTGTGCTCACGGACAGCAGCGGCAACGGCCGCAACGGCACCGTCGGCGCCGAGGTGGTCACGGGCGCGCTGTACGCGGGGGCGACCGGCCACCGGTACGCCACCCATCTGCCGAGCGACCAGGAGTACGTCCCGGATCACGTCGACCTGGTGCCGCACAGCCCCGACCTCAACCCCGACGCCGGGGACTTCTCGTTCACCATCCGCTACCGCACGACGTACTCCTTCGGCAACATCCTGCAGAAGGGGCAGGGTGCGACGGCCGGCGGCTACTGGAAGTTCGAGGCGCCGGGCGGCAAGCCGACGTGCCTGTTCCGGGGCGGCGACGGTGCCTCGCGTTCCGGCTACAGCGACGTGCGAATCTCCGACGGGCAGTGGCACACGGTCACCTGCAACCGCACCGCGAGCTATGTGGAGATGTACGTCGACGGCGTGCGGACGAGCCGGCTGACCGGGCCGACCGGCACCATCGCCAACAACTGGCAGCTCTCCATCGGCGGTAAGAGTTCCTGTGACGGCGTGAAGGTCACCTGCGACTACTTCGCCGGCGACATCGACTACATCAAGATCCTGAAGGGCTCGGGCGGCGCCAACCAGCCGCCCGTCGCCCGGCTCGTCCCGTCCTGCTCCGGGCTGGTCTGCACGTTCTCCGGCGCCGGTTCCACCGACGCGGACGGCGCGATCCAGAACCACACCTGGGACTTCGGTGACGGATCCGGCGCGGACACCGTCTCCGTCGCCACCACCTCGCACACGTACGCGGCGGCCGGCACCTACCCGGTCACGCTCACCGTCACCGACGACGCCGGTGCCACCGGCAGCACCACCGTCCAGGTCACCGTCGCACCGGCCGCCGAGCGGATCGCCTTCGTCGGGCAGGCCACCGCGAACGCCAACTGGACCAGCCACACCGTGGTGGTGCCGTCCACCGTGCAGCCCGGCGACACCCTGCTGCTGTTCCTCAGCCAGAACACGCACGCCGGCACGGGCCAGCCGACCGGGGTCACCGGCTGGACCCGGCTCGACCGGCTCGACGGGGGCTTCGCCACCACCACGGCCTGGTGGAAGGTCGCGGCGGCCGGCGACGCCGGATCGACCGTACGGGTCGACCTCGACGCCCAGTCGAAGGGCAACCTCGTGGTGGCCGCGTACCGGGGAGCGGAGGCGGTGGCACCGGTCTTCGCCCGGGCCACCGACCCGGCCAGCACCGCCACAAGGATCACCCCGTACGCCCCGGTGGCGGCGGGGCAGAGCTGGGCCGTGTCGTACTGGCTGCACGGGGACGCGGCCTCCACCACGCTGGCCCCGCCGCCCGGCGTCCAGGTGCGCAGCAACAGCTCGCAGACCGGCGGGGGCCGGGTGACCGTGCTGCTGGCCGACTCGGGAGGCACGGTGCCGACCGGCAGCTACGGCGGGTTGTCCGCGCTGGGGGCGGCGGCCAGCACGACCACGACGACGTGGACTCTGGTGCTCCGTCCTGCCTAGTCGGCGGTCTTCCGCCAAGGCCCCAACGCGAAGCGCCCCGGTCCACGCGGGACCGGGGCGCTGTCGCGACGGGCGTTACGCGACGAACCGGGTACGGCGCCGGCGGGCCACCAGGTATCCGGCGCCGCCGAGCAGCAGCAGGACGACACCGGCGCTCACCATGGTGGCGGTCTTCGAGCCGGTCACCGGCAGCCCCCCGCCGTCGCCACCGGCCGCGCCCGGAGCGGACGGGCTCGCGCTGGGCAGGCCGGCCGTCGGGCTCGCGCTCACGCTGGGAGTGGCGCTGGTGGTCGGGCTCGGGGTCGCGGTCGGGCCGCTGGTCGGGGTGACCAGGCTGGCGTACACGAAGTTGATCGGCCGCGGCGTGCTCGACAGCGACAGTTCACGGGGCGTGAGGGTCAGCGTGGCGCCGCTGCCGCGTACCGGCTCCGTGCCGTTGCCGTCGTTCTTCGCGAGCTGCTGTACGCCGCCCAGCTCGTCGGCCCACTTTTTGCTGGCCCAGCGGAAGACGACGGTGGTGACCTTGTCCGGCCGGGCGTCCGGCTTCGTCACGATGAGGTCCCCGGCTGGCGCCAGCGTGGCGTGCGCCGCGAGCTCGTCGTCGAACTCGCACCAGGCGATGTCGAGGTTGCTGTCGACCGTGTACCAGCAGTTGTCGTACGTGGTGAGGAGGTCCAGGTCGTCGAACGCTCGCACCTGCACGACGACGCCCTTGACCGGCGCGTCGCCCAGGTTCGTCACGCCGAGGGAGGCCGGCACCACGTCACCGGGCTTGACCGGGTACTTGATGTTGTTGCCGGTGGCCGGGTCGCGCTCGGTGACGGCGGCGAGCGTGGCGGGATCCGGCGCGGCGGCGGCAGGGGCCGGCAGTGCGGCGATGCCGGTGGCGAGGACGACGGTGCCCAGGGCGAGCCGGGCGGTGAGGCGTGCGGACATGTGAATCCCCCGTGGATTGACGACCGCAAAACCTTACTGATCGAGATCTGTCGCCGGTGTACCGATCAATGCCGCGAAGCATGTCAATTCGGGGCGAGGACCGCACGTCTGTGGCCCACGTCACTTGCCATGTGCCCCCAGACACCGCTGGCCGGCACCCCCTGTTCAGGGGTGCCGGCCAGCGGCGTGTTCGTGTTCTGCTGGTGGTCAGCTGTTC
>NZ_JBEYER010000072.1:0-39717 GCF_040634005.1 Micromonospora sp. NPDC007271 | reverse complement strand
CGTCCGCCGCTACCAGGCGGTGGCCGGTTGAGCGGCTGGACCCGGCACGCCCGCGAGTTCCCGTAGTGGTCGGGCGAGAACCAGGTCGTCCCGGTGCTCTTGTTCACCACGATCCGGTACGCGTCGCGGGCGGCGCCGTAGGCGCGCGGGTAGACGTCGTACTCGTAGTAGGTGGCGTTGGCGGGGAGCTGTCCCTCGCGGTTGTAGAACTGGCCGCCGGCGAAGTTGTACAGCCCGCCGCTCCAGCCGTACCAGCCCCGGCTGGTCGGGAAGCCCTTGGCGGCCCAGCCGGAGCGGGCGGTGCGCGCGTCCGCGCAGCGGCTCATCGTGCACGAGTTGTAGACGGCGGCGTGAGCCGGCTCGGCGAGCTTGGTCGAGACCGCCGACGGGCCGACGAGCACGGTGGCGACCATGGCCGTGAGCAGGGCGAACGCGCCGAGCATGCGGCGTACGCGGGTGGCGGGACGCGGGGTCGCGAGCGTGGTCAAGGGATCCTCCCTGTCCTGGAGCGAACACATCGATCGGCTTCGTTTCCGATCGCGCCCAGTCTGGCGGTGATCCTCTCCGCCGTACAGCCCCTCTGCGGAAACCGGGCCGCAATCCCCGGTGAACGGTTGGTGATCGGCGATGGGCCGGGGACGTCAGGTGGTTGCCCCAGCCGCGCTTCGCGAACCCGGCGAGAGACGCTCTGTCGAGTGGAAGACTGTGGGCAGGCACCGAGGAAGGATCCGCATGCCTGTCGACCGTTATCTTGCCGTCGCCGGTCCACGCGAACTCCGCGAGGGCGAGGTCGCCGTCACCGAGCCGGGGCCGGGCCATGTGACGGTCGACATCACCTATACCGGGATCTGCGGCACGGATGTCCATGGATACACCGACGGGCACATGCTGCCGCCGGCGGTCTTCGGGCACGAGTGGACCGGCTCCATCTCGGCCGTCGGCGCTGGTGTGGAAGGGCTGCAGGTCGGCCAGCGGGTGGTGGGTGGCGTGGGGCCGGCGTGCGGCCACTGCCCCCAGTGCGTCGCCGGGCACACCCGCAACTGCGACACCGTGTTCGCCGAGGCCAACGGGGTCGACGCCGACGCACCCGCCCACGGCGCCTTCGCCACGCGGGTGCAGGTCTCGGCGCGGCGGGTGATCCCGGTCCCCGAGGTCCTCTCGGACGTGGAGGCGGCGCTGGTGGAGCCCACCGCGGTCACCTTCCACGCGGTGCGGCGGGTGGCGGCGGAGTACGGCGCGACCACCGTGGTCCAGGGCGGCGGCCCGATCGGGCTGCTCACCGCCCAGAACGCGCGTAACGCCGGAGCCGGCCCGATGATCATCTCGGAGCCCTCACCGGCCCGTCGCGCCCTGGCCACCAAGCTGGGCTTCACTGACGTGGTCGAGCCTGCCGAGCTCCGCACCGTGCTGGACGGGCTCACGCGCGGCCTGGGCGCCGACGTGGTCTACGAGTGCACCGGCGTGCCATCGCTGTTGCAGCCGTCGGCGGAGCTGGTACGCCGGGGCGGGACGCTCGCGTTGCTCGGCTATCCGCTGGAGAACTCGAGCGTCAGCTACGGCGACTGGCAGAGCCGCGAGCTGACGGTGATCGGGTCCCTCGCCTACCACCACGAGGACTTCGTCGGCGCCATGCAGGCGATCGCCGCCGGTCGGATCGACGTGGCGCCGCTGCACACCGGCACGTTCGGTCTGTCATCGTTGCGGGACATTCTCGAGGAACTCGATTCGGGCCGTAGCAAGCACACCAAGGTGCTGATCGACCCGCAGCAGAAGGACCCGATCTGATACCGAGCGGGCCCAGATCGCCTGCCCCGCAGCGGATATTGATGACCCCGGCATGCATCGCCACCCGTTTTTGTTCCTGTGCCACCGCCTTTTCGTCCGAGGGCCACTCCACCGAATCGGCGGTGCGCACAACTTTGTCGTTCGATCATATTTTCTGTCGGATCACCGAAGGCGCCGGCGAGGGCGAGCATGATTCGCCGGTGTGACGGCAGGACGTACTCGGCGGCCTGCTGCAGGTCTCCGCGGCGACCAGTCCGACGGTGGCTGCCCGGGCCGGGGAGACCAGGTGGAACGCACGTCTTCGCGCGGCGCCGGATCCGCATCACCGTTTCACCGTGGGCCAGGAAGCCTGAAAGCAGGCCGCGACCTCGTTGATCGGCCACCCGTCGTCGACCGAGACGAGCGACGATGAGCCGGTGTCGGGGGCCAGGGCAGCGTTGGGCCCTCCTCCGTCGAGCCAGGGACGTTCGATGCTCGGCACCGCGCTGAACGCAGGTGTCTCGCCGGAGACTCTCCGGAACATTGAGTCCGGTCGCGTAGCCATCCCTGCCTTCCCGACCATCGCTGCGATCGCCGATGTCCCCGGCCTTCCCTCGACGCAGTGTGGTCGGAGTCAACCAGTCAGACGCCCGGGCCGAACTCGCAAGATCAGGTCGCACCGCAGGTGAGCGTTGGCCTCGTACGTCTCCCCGGTCAGAACACCTAGGCCAGGTAGGCGATCCTTGCGGCCTCGGTGAGCACCGCCTCGGCCGCGGGCACGTCGGCCAGCCGGGCGGCCAGGGTGGCGACGGCGAGTCGGTGCGGCAGGGCGGCGCTGAACTTGAGGCCGTCCAGTGCCCGGTCGTTGACGTCGGGCAGGCAGATCCGTCCGGCGGCATCGGAGAGCGCCTCACGCAGCATCTCGCGGCTCAGGTCGGGCCGCAGCCGGATCGAGGCGTCGTCGTACCGCTGGGTCGGATCGGCCAGCTCGCTGAGGGTGGAGATGAGCGTGGCGTTCGCGCGGAAGCCGGCCCAGGTCCACCACCGGACCTCGCCGTCACGGTCCCGGACCACGAGAGTGCCCCCGGGGTGCACCGACGACGTGAACTCCTCGCGCAGGCCGGCCAGCCGGTTGGCGGCACGGCCGGTCAGCGCGACCGGCGGGTCGGCGCCGAGCAGCACGTCCCGCATGGCGCGGACCATCCGGTACGACCGCCCCTGCGGAACCCCGCCGGTCATCCAGAGCGCCTTCCCGCCGCTCTCCGCCGGCTCGACGAAGCAGCGGTGGCGCTTCCAGTCGATGTAGGTGACCCGCCAGCTGCGTCCGCCGAGCAGCAGCAGTCGCGGCCCCTGCACCTTCGCGGTGAGCAGCGCCGGATCGGTACGGCCGATCTCGGTACGGCCCGACAGGACGGTGAACTGGGGCGGCGCGGTGAACACGGCGAGCATGTCCATGAAGTGCCGGCGCCCGAAGCGTGCCTCCGCCTCCGGGCCGATGAAGAGCATGCCGGAGTCAGAGTCGAGGTAGCCCTGGTCGACGAGGTGGCGGACGATGACGTCGGCGGTCTTGTCGAAGGGCGGCAGACCGTTCCACCCGTCCTGCCAGAGCTGATCGCCGACCCGATGCTGTTGCAGCGAGAGCGCGAGCACCTGCTGGGCGACGATGTGCCGTGGCTCTGGCGGGGGCACCACCTCCTCGACCCACCCCTGACTCCAGAGGTGGAGCAGCCCGGCCGCCTGCAACAGCCCGTCGCCGCCCAGCGCGAGGAAGAGGCAGTTCCGGCTGCTGCCGGGGCGGCGCCCGGTCCGACCGATCCGCTGGAGGAAGGCCGCGACGCTGCGCGGCGCGTCCAGCTGGATCACCCGGTCGAGGTCGCCGACGTCGATGCCGAGTTCGAGGGTGCTGGTGGCGACGATGACGCAGTCGCGTTCCTGCGCGAACGCCTCCTCCGCGCGGCGCCGTTCGTCGACGGAGAGCGAGGCGTGCGACAGGAACGTCGTGACGTCGAGCGCCCGCAGGCGTTGGCCGAGTTCCTCGACCAGCGCCCGGGACTCGCAGAACACGAGCCGCTTCTCGCCCCGGTGCAGGGCGGCGATCACCTTCGCCGCGTTGTGCACCGAGCCGACGTAGTCCAGCTCGACCTCGCCGGCCGGTCGGGCGCCGGAGCCAGCTGTGGCGGGTGCGACCTCGGGCGCGACGACCCGTGCCGGCCGTCGGTCGCGGCCGGATCCCTGCAACCAGGTCAGCAGGGCATCGGGATTGCCGACCGTCGCGGACAGCCCCACTCGCTGGACCGGCTGGCCGGTGACCCGGCTGAGCCGCTCCAGTACGGCCAGAAGATGCCAGCCCCGATCGTCCCCGGCGAACGCGTGGACCTCGTCCACCACCACGGCCCGCAGGCCGCGGAAGAACTCCTCGTGGTCGACGGCGCCGCTGACCAGCATCGACTCGAGGGACTCGGGGGTGGTCAGCAGGACATCCGGCCGCTCGCGGAGGATCTTCCGCCGCCGGCCCATGGTCACGTCGCCGTGCCAGAGGGCAGCGCGCCGCCCCAACCAGCCGGTGTAGGTCTCCAGTCGGGGCAGGAGATTGTTCAGCAGGGCCTTGAGCGGGCAGACGTAGAGCAGGGACGTGCCGGCCCAGTTCTCCTGCGCCATCCGGGACAGCAGCGGAAACATGGCCGCCTCCGTCTTGCCGCCCGCGGTGGGGGCGAGGAGCAAGGCGTCTTCCCCGTCCAGGAGGGGCCGCACCGCCGCCTCCTGCAGGGGCCGCAGCCCCGGCCACTGCAGCGAGTTCACCACGTGGTGCAGGACGACCGGGTGCAGCAGCTCGCCGCCCGCCATCATTCGGCTCTCCTACACGTCCAGGGAGATGTCGTCAGCCCTGGTCGCGTTGCGTTCCACGTCGCTCATCTCGGTGGTCGACAGGGTCAGCGCGTAGTGCCGTCTCGGGTCGAAGTCGGCGAACTGGTCGACCCGGTCGAGCACGTCCCCGACCAGCTTCTTGAGGAACAGGCGGGGCGCCACGCCCACCTTGCCCCCCAGCCCGCCAGCGACGGCCCGGGCCAACTCCCCCAGGTAGGCGTCGTCCACCAGGGCGCGCACCCGCTCGGGTGCCGCGGAGCCGTCCGCGTACAGGTCCCGCACCCGGCCGCCGAGTTCGACCAGTGAGTCGAGGGTGAACCCGGAGAGGCGGATCTGGACCGCCCTCGGGTTGTCGAAGCGGGAATCCGTGCCGAAGTCGACTGCCAGCCGCTGGGCGAGCGGGGCGAGCCGCTGGACACCCTGCGGCCCGTCATAGAAGGCCGGGGTACCCGTGATGACGAGGTAGAGGCCGGGAAACCGGCCGGAGTGCACTTCGTCGATGAGCTGACGCAGGGCGTTGAGCGCCTTGTCCCGGGCGTCGGAGCGGACCCGCTGCAGCGTCTCCACCTCGTCGAGCACCAGCAGCAGGCCGGGATGACCGCTGTCGCGCAGCACGGCGAGGAGCCCCTGCAGGAAGCTGAGCGCCGCGAAATGGTCGAGATCGCCCCGTACGCCGGCGACCCGGCGGGCTGACGCGGCGACGTGCGGCTGACCGCCGAGCCAGGCGAGCACGGCCTCCGCCGTCGCCGGGTCACCGCCGAGGCTCGCGGTCCGGTAGCCGCGAAGCGCGGCGGCGAAGGCGGGTGCGCTGCGGCTGACCTCGGCGAGCCGCTGGTCGAGCAGTACGCCCACGGCCCGGTCCAGCGCCTCCGCGTCGTCGGGTGGCAGTTCCCCCGCTGCGAGCACGTCCTCTTCGAGGGCGTAGAACCAGCCGTCGACGACGGACCGCAACGCGCTCGGCGGGAACGTGGCGGTGGTCAGGCGTTCGGTCAGCCGCCGGTAGACGGTCTCCAGCTTGTGCAGCGGCGTCTCGTTCTCGGAGATCTGCACCTCGGCGGTGGCGAGGTTGGTCCGCTTGGCCCGCTCGGCGACCCAGCGGGTGAAGAACGTCTTGCCGGACCCGTACTCGCCACGGATCGCCTTGAACACCGAGCCGCCGGCTGAGATCGTTTCCAGGTCCTCCCCCACCGCCGCCACGAACCGGTCCAGCCCGACGGCGAAGAGGTCCAGGCCGGCCGAGGGCACGGCGCCGCGCCGCAGGGCGTCGATGACCTCGCGCCGCCGGGCCGGGCTGACGCGGTTCACGCGGCCCCTTCCGGCAGGCCGAACTGGGCCCGCAGCAACGCGACGTCGAGCCGGACGGTGCGGCCGTCGTCGATCAGCGCCAGCACGGGGTAGTTGTCGACATTGAGGATCCGCTGCAGGATGTTGACGAAGCCAACCGCTCGGGCCGGCAGTTCCCCGGCCCGCTGCGCCAGCACGGCGGCCGGCACCACCCCCTTCGCCTCGACGAGCGCCCGCATCGCCGCTTCGATCTTTCCGAGTTCGACCTTGCGCGGGGTCAGGCCGTGCTGCGCCTTGAAGAGTTCGGTGTCGAGCAGCGCGGTCACGAGATCGCCACCGCGAGCCGCCGGTGCCGCGCCGGCAGCCGGCGTCATCTCCGCTACGTCGAACAGCGCCGCCTCCCCCGCGACGGCCGGCGCCTTCCGGCGCGGTTTCCCGGCCGGGGCCGGGGCAGGTGCGGTCTTGGCGGCGGGCGTCGACGCCTCCCACCACTGCGGCCGGCGTCCCTCCACCGGCGCCCAGCCGTCGGGAACCTCGGCGACGTTGGGCAGCAGGTAGGCCAGCAGCGGGATGGTCACCTCGGCCAACGAAGCCCCGCCGTGGTAGCCGGCCTTGGTGGGACGGTAGCGCCGCAGGGGATCCCAGAGCGCGATGATCCGCTGCCCCTCGGCCACGACCCGGGGGCCGCTCAGCTCGATTTCGCCGGGGCCGGCGGGCCCCGGGCCGGTGCGGTGCCGGGCAGAGGCGGCATCGGCGGCCTTGACGTGCTCGCCGCCGCGCTCGAGCACGTGACCGTGGTCGCTGGTGATGACGACCGCCCGGCCGGAGGACCGGGCGAGATCCAGCAGGCTGCGCAGGAAACCGAGGTCGCCGAGCTGCCAGCCGGCCTCGTCGCCTTCCCGGCCGTGGGCCAGCGAGTCGTCCACCGTGTTGATCACGACGGCGACCAGGTGCGCGGCGCTGGCCAGCGCTTCGGTGAGGTCGCCAGCGAGCACTTCACCGGCCCCGCCGCGGGCCGGTCCCTTGTGGAAGATCCGGGCGTCATCGCCCCATCGCCCCTGCTTGAACATCTGCTGTTCGGTGGCCTGGGTGCCGCCCCGCAGCGCACCGGCGAAGAGCGAGGTCCGGGAAACCGCCGTCAGCGTGGGCAGGGCCGCCACGATCCCTCGGCGGTGGCCGATCCCCTCGCCGGCCAACGGGTCGTACTCGACCCAGTGCTGGGACAACTCGTCAGCCAGTTCGACGGCGACGGCGGTGCTCATCCCGTCGAGCACGACCAGCAGGACCGGCCGGTGCGCGCGGAGCAGCGGGTCGATGACCCGAGGGAGCAGGTTCTCGACCGTGAGGAGATCACCGTCGTTGCCCGGCCCGGCCGTGGCCCAGGCGGCGAGCCGGTTGGCGAAGGCGCCGTCGAGGTCCCGGCGCCGCTGCTGCGCCCGGTTGTGGACCTCCCGGAAGGCGTGCTGCAGCTCGGGGTGGACGTCCTCGCCGGCCCAGACGTGGTTCAACGCCAGGTCGACCCAGCCCCACTCGGCGATCTGGCGCTGCACCCCGTCGGCGACGCTCGCGGGTGGCTCGACCGCGCTGCCGAGCCACCGGACGAGACGCCGGGCCATCCGGACCCGGCGTACCCGCTCCGCCTCGGCCCCGGCCAACCGGTGTCCGGCGAGGCCGTCGACCGCCGTGTCCAGGTTCGGATCGGCGGGATTCGTCAGACCGGCGAGGAGCGCTCGCGCCGCGTCGCCGATCCGCCGGCTGAAGCCTGTACGCAGGATGGGGCTGTGACCAGCGCTGCCGGTCGCGTTGAACAGGATCAGCAGCTGCTCGGCGCGGTCCAGGACGGCGTGCCCCTGCCGCCGGACGTCCGCGTCCCGGTCGGTCAGCATCGCGCCGACCACCTGCACGGCCGCGCCGGCCAGCCCGCGTACGGCGGCATCGTCGTCGAGCTTGCCGAAGTACTGGTCGACGCGCCCCTGCGCCCGCACGGCGTCCGGGGTATCGGTGGTCCAGAGCGCGTCGCACACCAGACCCAGCGGCAGCGCGTCGGCACCCCGCCCGGCTTCGACGAGGGCGAACAGCGCACGAGCCGGCCGGCCGAACTGCTCGACCAGCCAGCGCGCAAGGCCGTCCCGCTCCTCCTGCCGGAGCAGGTCAAACGCCTCGACCCCAGCGGGCTCGACACTCCACCGCAGCAGGGCGGTGACGTCGAGATCGTCGGGACCGTAGCCCCGCCGGTCCAAGCCGAGCCGTACGGCGGCCAGGTGGCGCAGGGCGACGTCCCGGGTCAGCACCCTGGTCGTGAGGCGGGGCCAGCCGCCGGGCGGCATCGCGTCGAGCAGGGCCTGGCCCGCCCACCGCTCGCTCTCGAGAGCCGTGTCCGGCACCTGGGCACCGAACGCGTCGACGACCAGGTCCCACGGCTCGACGGTGATCGCCCGCTGCCGGAAGATCCGGCTGCGCACCCCGTGGCCGAGGGCGGCCTCGGGGATGTCGGTGAGCAGCACCAGCACCTCCTCGCCACGCTCGGCGACGAGGTGCTCCCAGACCGCGAGCGGCGACACGCACGGCACGACCCGGGCCTGCCGGCCGCCGGGCAACGGGAGCACCGGGTCGTGCGGCCAGGCCGGCTCCGCGGTGACCACCATGACCGGGTACGCGTCGCCGTTGCGGTACCGGTCGAGCTGCTGCGCCACCCTCTGCGCCAATGCCGCCGGGCTGATCCGCAGCGCCTGAGTGAGCGTGGGCGCCTGAGTCACGGCAGGATTCTCCAGCTCACCTCGATGGTGGCTCCACCATGATCCCTGGCGAAGGCTCGCAACTGCTCCACCGCCTTCTCAAGCTCATCAGCGCGGACCGAGACCCGGCCGAGCGGCCGGCCGCCACTGCTCTCCGGCACATTGCGGACCTCGTCGTCGATCCGGGGAGTAACAACAATTCCGCGCTTGTCGTCGTCGCTCTGCGGCGGATAGCCGATCTGGGGTTTGCTGGTCGCGCGACGGAGCAACGCGGTGGCGTCGCTCTGCGCGCGGCGCAGAGCCGGAGCGAGTGGGGCCGTCAGCTCGTCCGCCTGGGCAACCCGACGAAGCTCGGCAAGGATGGCCACGGCCTCGGCCGCGTAGGGTTCGGGCAGTCCTGCGACGATCTCGAAGGTGTCCCAGGGCGCCGCGGCGAGTGCTTCGGAGACCTGGGAGGCACTGCTGATGCTCTTGCCGGTCCGATCGGCAGGCCCGGCAACCTCTGCCCGCGCCAGCCGTTCCACCGTCTCCTTAGCCGAGCGCCCGGTGGCCAGGGCTTCGAGCAGGTCGGCAGCGGCCCGAGCGGTGGCGAGCCGACCGTTCTCCCGGTCGAGCCCCAGCCATGCCTCGTGCTGCTCGAGCCGGCCCGTCAGGCTGTGCGCGGCCTCCCGATGGCGGGACGCTGCGGTGGCAAGGTCTCGACCGAACAGTGCGACCAGGCGACCGCGACGCAGAGCGAGCGGCTGGAAGCCGAAGATCGCCGCGGCCCTCGCCCGGGCCCGCTCCCAGTCGTCCTCGCTGGGCAGGCTCTCTTCACGCAGGGTGTGCTCGGTGGTCAGCTTGCCCAGCTCCGGCGCCTGCGCAAGCTGGCTGCCGTGCAGGTAGAACGCCCGGTCGGTCTGCTCGGCGAAGGCCGCCACGACGAGTTGCGCGACGACCGGGTCGAGGCCGCGCGGCTTCGGCTCGTCGATCCAGCGCAGCAGGTCGGCCACCCGCAGCTCGCCGGTGATGCCCTCGCTGGCCGCCTTCTGCTGGAAGTGCTGGACCCACTCCCCCTCGATGACGAACGCCGCCTCGTGCATCGTGCCGAGCCGCAGCGGGTTGGCGATCCGACGCATGGTCTGCCGGTGCGCCCGGTCCACCTCGACGCGCCCCTCGGGCGACTCGACGGCACGCCGGACATGGTCGAGCACGACCTTGACGTCCTGGAGGCGCACCGGGTCGCCCTTGCGGTCCGGGTCGAAGTCGGGGTGGGCCGGGTACTGCTGGGTGAGCATCTGATCGCCGATGCTGCGTAGCGCGTCGTTGAACGTCGCGCCCATCGGGAGCTTCGGCTCCAGCGCCCGGGTGAGCGACTGCAGGTGGTCGTCGAAGCCGAGCTGCACGTCGGTCGGCTGCTTCGCGGCCAGCCCGTACGCCTGGCGCAGCACGCCCTGCATCTTGGCCAGCAGTGCGCTGCGCTGGTTGGTGAGCGCGGCGTGCGCGCGCCGCCGGTCGTCCGGGTTGAGGTGCTCGGCGTGGCTGTCGAAGCGCTGCCCCTCGAGCAGCTTGTCGATGATGACGAGCTTGCCCAGCTCGTTGCGGCGCTCGACGGTCAGTGCGGCCGGGATCCAGCAGACCGTACGGTCGCTGGTCCGGCTCAGCAGGTCCTGCACCCGCTGCCGGTCGTCGGCCGGCCCGTGACTGCCGTCGTCGAACGGGTAGTCGACGATCAGCCGCCAGCCGTCCGGGTCGTTCGGGTGGAACGCCTCGTCGCGGATGTCGTTGGGGTCGCGGACGTTGCCGTAGACCAGTTCGATGACCCGCCGGCTGCCGCGCCAGGTCAGCCCGGCCTCGCTGAAGAACGAGTCCGTCCACGGCACGCCGAGCTGCCGCCAGAGCAGTTGCTGGACGATGTGCTTGCGGGCGCCCTCGTTGTCGTAGTGCTTGGCGGTGGCGAGGACGCTGTCGACGTCGACGCCGACCAGCTCCAGCGACACCACCGGGTCGTCGCCCTCCCCGATACGGATCTCGGCGAACTGGCCCGCCCAGTCGGCGAGCTTCCGCGCCACCTGCGCCACCTCGCCACCCGGGATCGGGCTGGTGATGCTGCCGTGGTTGAGCGCGGAGAGGCGGCGGGCGGTGAGGTTCCGCAGCGCGGGCACGCTGGGCGCCAGGGCAGCGAGCAGCAAGGTCTTCACCAGTCGGTCGTCGCCGGTGAAGGCCCGGACCCGGCCGACCGCCTCGGCGGGCAGCGCTTCTCCCCGCCGGGCCGCGTCCAGGTCGTCCTCGGTGAGGCCGTACTGGCCGAGCAGGTGGGGACGAAGCTTCGTGTCGTACAGCTTCTGGGCCATCTCGAACTCGGCCTTGAGCTTCTCGGTGAAGGGCTGGTCGCCGCCGCCGCTGATCACGTCGTAGAGGTCGCCGAGCGGGACGAGCTGGCCCAGGCGCAGCGTCTCCCGCCGGTCGACGAGGAGCTGCCGCATGAGCTTGAGCGCGGTGCGGGATCGCTGCAGTGCACTGGAGACGTGCACCAGGGTCGAGATGAAGGCCGGGCTGAACGGGTACGTCGACCGGAACGCGTCGATGTCGGCGCCGCTGCCCGAGTCCGTGCCGAGCAGGGTGTCGAACACCTCCCGGCGTACCTTGGTGGTGGCGTCGAAGGCCCGGGAGATCGCCTCGCCGGCCTCGGTGGTGAGGGGCTTGAGCAGGCGGCGGCGGGCGATCTCGGGGAGGTTGCGGTCCTCCAGCTTGATCACGTCGAACCGGCCACTGGCCAGGTTGAGGGTGTCCTGGTAGCTCAGCTCGTTCGCGCCGACGACCTCCTCGCCCACGAGTTCGCGCAGGTCGCGCTGGCGGGCGATGAAGCTGACGACCGGGATGGGCCGGCGGGTGTCGCCGCCCTCGACGAAGTTGGTGATCTTCTGGATCTCGCGCGAGACGAACTGCTGGTCACCGATGGAGTTGGCCAGCCAGAGGATCAGCTCGTCGAGGAAGAGGATCAGGCCGTGGTAGCCGAGCTCCTTGGCGTGCCGGCTGATCTCGGTGAGGCCCCGGTCGAGCGAGATGAAGGCTTCGGCGTCCTCCCGCGCGTTGCTGAAGAAGCCGACGTTCCAGCTGGTCAGCAGATCGTTGACCAGCTTGCGGCGCAGCTCGTCGGAGTACGCGCCGGCGAACGCCGTGTCCAGCCGCTCCGGCGTCCAGAACGCCTCGCTCTCGCCCCACTCGTCCTCGACGTCGCCGCCGGGCAGGCCGGCGATGAACTGGGCGTCGCCGATCTTCTCGCGCAACGCGACGGCCTGCTCCAACAGCGCGTCGGTGCGGTGCACCGCCGGGATCGGCGCGTCGGGGTGCAGGGCCCGCACCCGGTCGACGTAGCCGCCGAGGACCCGCTGCTCCAGGGAGCGGGCGTCGAGCAGGTGGTAGGGGATGAGCAGGAACTTGCGGCCGTCCAGCCAGACGCTGTGCTTCGCGACCAGCGGCGCCAGCTCGTCCCGGCCCCGGGCCGCCGGCTCGCCCCGCAGCAGCGCGTGCAGCACCGCCATGAAGTGCGACTTACCGGAGCCGAAGGAGCCGTGTAGGTAGGCGGCCTTGGAGGCGTGGCCCTCGACCGCGGAGCGGATCAGCCCGAGCGCCTCGTCGAAGTTCGCGAGCAACCGATCCGTGACGACGTAGTCGCGGAGGGTGGCGTCGGCGTCGGCGACACTGTCGGAGAGCCTGAGCACGAAGTCGCTCACGCTCGTGCGCTCCGGGATGTCGATGAACTCCCGGAGCAGCGGCGCATGGGTGGGCGAAGACATGCTGCATACCGTACCGATCGCCCCTTCCCCGCGTTATCCGCTGGTCGCGGGTCGCGATGCCTCTTTCGGCATCATTCAGCGACATCAGGACGACGACGGGCCCCTTCCGCGCTGGTGTCGCCAGATTTCGTGATCCAGGGCCGTCGACGACACGTTGAGGAGTTCGGCGGCCTTCTCCACGAGGCAGACGGCGGCGTCCGGCGCGACGTCCCCCTGATCGAGCGCCCGGGCGACGAACCGGCGGATCATCCGGTCCGGCTTCACACCGGGCAGGCCGGCCAGCATGAGCAGGTACCGCCAGGAGATGCCCGAGCCCTGCCCTCTGCCGATTCTTCACGCGCTCCGCGAACTGCTCAGGCCCACCAACCTGCTCGTAGTGCTGGAGCAGCTCGCGGACGCCGTCCCGGTTCGGATCGCCACCCGCCTCGCGCCGGGAGCTGCGGTAGCAGTTGACGACGTTCTCGACCGCCTTGTACCGAACGCCCATGGACCAGATGGCGTCGATGACAGCGAGCGCCAGGCCGTCGGGATAGCCCGGAGGCAGCGGTTGCCAGGTGGTCGGAGGTCCCAGCACCTCCTGCGCGAAAGTCGCCAGCCGCTCGGCGTCGGCAACCGCACAATCCACTCTCATCACGACTCCTCCTGCCGGGCGTCGGGGTCACCCGGATGACAGACGACGCCTCTAACGGTTTGCGGTCAAGGAAAGCGGATGGGTACGACAACCGTGCCGGGCAGCCTGGCCGAGTTCACACTTCGCTCTGGCCCACTCGGTCAGGATCTGCGGGGCGCTCTCCACGTTGTCGGTGGTTGGCCGTACGGTGAAGGCGTCCGAGCCCGGCACCCTTCTCAGCTTCGCCGGACAGTTTCTACTTGTCGACACACCAGGCAAGGAAATAGATGCCCCGCAAACTGACGGTCACGTCGACCGCTGCTGTCCTCACAGGTCTCCTCGCCCTCAGCGCCTGCGGCACTGATGCACCACAGACCCAGCCCTCCGCTGCGACAGGCACAGCACCGAGCACAGCGCCCGCCCCGGTGCCCTCGCCGGCCGCTCCTACTTACAAGATCCTCGACAAGGCCAACCTCACGAAGGCCCTGCTGCCGCTCAAGGCCATGCCGAGTGGTTACAGCGAGGACGAGTCCGACAGTTCAGAGACCGACAAAACGTTCTGCAACTACCGACAGCCGCACACCGCCAAGATCAAAGTCTCGAAGTCGTACCAGAAGGGCGGCGGATTGAGCGCCCAACTAATCTCGGTCACTCTGCGGCAGTACGCGAGCCCCGCACAGGCCAGGGCATCCTTCGACAAGATGGCGAAGACCCTGGAGACCTGCCGCAAGGACAGGTTGGGCGGGCAGAAGGTCACCTACGCCCTGATGAACCTTCCGGAGTTCGGTGAGAGAAGCCTCGGCGTACGCATCGACGTGCAGGGCGCCACTGCACTTCAGGGCTTTGCCCTCGTCGGACCGACTCTCGTGTCCACTGGCACGGCGGGCGTCATGAGTACCGACGCCGACGTGGTGGCTGACCTGCTCGGCAAGCAGGTGGACCGATACTCCGCAGCGGCCGCAGGCTGAGCAGCCACCCTCGACGGCCAGCCTTGAATCGGCGCACGCGATGACTCGGCCGAGCCATTTCCTTGCTCACTGCTTCGCCGTACGCCGACGCGCAGGTGCCTTCGGCTCGGCAGGGCTCGGCCTCGGCAACGGGCGCCGGACCTTGTCCACGGGGCCGCCGCGGACACCCAGACTGCCGCGAGCGGCATGGTAAAAGTGGTCGCGCCCCCTCTGTACTTGTGGACGTGACTTCAGGTCTGGCGGTGACCGCGTGCCACAGAGCGGCCTGGTTGAACTGCGGCCCAGGTGGACGCTGTTCGAACGCCGACGCCGCAGGTGCCTCATCAACCAACTCGCCAGTACGGTGTCCACCGTTCGGCGATCTGGCGCATGGCCCGCTCGGCTGGTCGAATGGGAGACTCAATTGCACGTGGCGACCTAAGGAGTTCAAGGCATGGCAACAGGTGCCCTCGACGGACCGGTTCCAGAAGCAGCCGTACGTGGGCAGCGCGTCCTCGACCTCCTGGATAAGGCAATCGCCATCCAGAGCCCTCTGGTGCGCAAGAACATCGCCCGGGCCCGCCAGCGGAACCCGGAGGCGACACCAGCAGAGGTAATCCGCAATCTGGAGCGGATGTACGTCAGCGCCTTGGCCGGGACGGGTGCTGCAGTTGGAGGAGCTGCAGCCGCGCCCGGCGTCGGCACGGGCGTCGCACTGGCACTGTCGGCCGGCGAGGCTCTCTCATCTCTTGAGCTGAGCGCCCTCTTCGCGCTCTCGATCGCCGAAGTCCACGGGGTCCCCATCGACGAGATCGAGCGCCGCCGAACGATCGTGATGGGAATCATGCTCGGCGGGTCCGGTACCGCCACCATTGCCAAGGTCGCCCAGCGTACGGGGCAACACTGGGGACGCCAGGTTGTCGCCAAGGTGCCTGCCGAGACGTTGCGCCAGATCAACAAGATCTTGGGAAGACACTTCATCACGAAGTACGGGACCAAGCAGGGAATCATCGTTCTCGGTCGAGTGGCACCGTTCGGAATCGGCGCTGTGATTGGTGGTGGCGCCAACGCTGCCCTCGCCACTCTGGCTGTGCGGGCCGGTCGTCGCGCATTTGGCCCACCCCCCACGTCCTGGCCGTGACTGACGCACAGCACCCCGCTACGCAACACCTGACGGAGCTCCAGCCAAGGAAGTCGCACCTCACGAGCACGCACCGCTAGGCTAGCTAGCCTTCTGTCAGGCATCGATCACGGAGGGCTTCGAGTTCCGCACTCAACGGTCTGGGCGGCGGAGGTAACTCCTGGTCAGCCTGACGAGACCGGCGACGATCGTTCCGACGGTGGCAACGGCAGCCGTCGCCGCTGCCTCCCCGCCGACCAGCGCGATCGCCACCAACGCGACCAGGGCGATCCCGCCAATGGCGAGAGTTCGGTTGACGACCGACTCGGCCCGCTGGGTAGTCGCGGACTTCTCGATCCTGCCCATGAGCCTCTCCCCGTCTCTCGCTCCCCGACTCAGGACAGCAAACCCGGATCGTTCTCGGCTCCTGTTGATACGCCAGATGAAAGAAGTTTGCGTGACACGAGATTCACGGTGGACATTCGACGGTGAGGCTCCTCAGGGAGGCTGCCGTGGGGGTCGAACGTCGGTGGTCTGAATTGCCGGAGGCCAAGCAGGCGGCGGCCACCGGCGATTTCGGCACCCTGCTGCGTGTCGCGCGTACCGCGGCGCGGCTCACGTTGACCGAGGCCGGCCAGCGGTGCGGCTACTCGGCGGCGACGTTGTCCCGGATCGAGCGCGGCCGGCAGGCGCTGACGGACGTCACCGTGCTGCGACGGCTGGCGGCGATCTTCGACATCCCGCCCGAACTCTTCGGGCTCACGGACATCGACGGCCCGGCATTCCACCAACCCGCTCCGGCAATCGATAAGGTGCGCGGTAAGGCAGCACGGCGCGAGGTGGGAGACGATTCGGTGCGACGGCGTGACGTACTCGGCGGGCTTGCCAGCCTGGTCGGCTCGACGCTCACCGGCAGTACGCCCGCGCAGGCGGTACCACCTCGTCAGGTGGTCACCAGCCTTGAAGATGTCCTCCTCGGCGGTTGCCCGACACCAGCAGGCCCGGTCAACCCGGCCCAATTGCGGACCGCACTCGCCAGCGCCTGGTCCGACTTTCGCGCCTGCCGATACGCCAGGGTGTCCGCCCGACTGCCGCAGCTGGTCGCCACGGCGACGGCCGGCCACGCTGCCGCGACCGGCGCGGAGCGGGCAACCGCCGCCACCACGCTGGCCCGGACATATCACCTCACCATCGAGGTACTGCTCAAACTGCACGAAGACGCGATGGCGTGGTCGGCAATGGACCGCGCCACGCAGGCGACCCGCGACGCGGACGATCCGCTGCTGCACGCCGAGACGGCGCGCATGTCGGCGATCGTGCTGCGGCGCACGCGGCACGCCGAACGCGCCCAGCAGACGCTGATCAGCGCGGCGCAGACTCTCGACGCGTTGACCGGCCTCCGATCCGCCCCACAGGCTTCCGCGTACGGACGGCTGTTGGCGACGGCCGCGTACACCGAGGCACTCGCGGATCGCCGAGACACCGCATGGGAGCTGCTGCGCGAGGCCGACGACGCGGCGCGCCGCAGTTACGCCGGCGACGGGTTCCCGGATGCCCACGTGTCGCTCTACCGCATCAGCGTCGCCCGGGTACTCGGCGACTTCGGCACGGCAGTGCAGTATGGCCGTGCACTGCGACCCGACCGGCTGGGCACCGTCGAGCGGCGTGCCCGCTACTGGGAGGACTACGCCCTCGCGCTGCACGGCCGCGGGGCATACGCGGAGTCGTTCCGGGCGCTGCTGTCCGCCGAGCGGACCGCGCCCCAGGAGGTCCGATACCGGCCCTGGGCGCAACAGCTCACCACCGCGCTGCTCCACGCGGATCGACGACAGGCGCTGCCCGGTCTGCAGAGCTTCGCCGCCCGCATCGGCGCGCCGGCGTAGGCTGCGGTCCGCCCCGAACTGCTCGAGGTTGAAGCGCAGCTCGCCGGGATCTGCCACGTCGCGATAGAGGCGAGACGCGGGGTGACACCATCGGCTTATGAAGGGCCGTCGATCTGACCCCCGAGGCAGATATCCGTCATTGCCCGGTCACCCCCGGGGCCTGACACCAACGTCAGCCCGCGCCACCTCGGCGGCGCCGTCCGCTCCGGCCTCGTACTGATTCGTCTCCGGTACCGGCAGCTGAACGTTCGTCGCTGAGATCACGTCAGTCGACCAAGGATTCGGGAGTTCACAGTGGTCTTATCAGATATCTTGGCACTCCTGGCACTCGCAACTTCGTTGCTATCCGCCGGATACAGTTATCGACTGTCCCGAGAAGCTCATCATGTCTCCACCTACTACGGTGCCATCAGCCTCTTCAGGGAACTAGACAAGGTGTTCATCGACCATCCTGATATTCGGCCCTACTTCTACGACGGAAAGCAGCTCACCGCCGCGGACCGGAATCGCCAAAAGGTCCAAGCGGTGGCGGAACTGACTCTCGATGCATTTGAGTGGATCTGGTACAGGCGAAAGCGGCTGAACGCGGAGGGCGAACTGGGTTGGGAGGCATACATTCTGGACACCCTCGCCTCCAGCCAGCCACTCAGGGAGCACTACCTGAGCCGCGCACGCTGGTACCCAGGGATAACCCGCCTACTCCGTGATCATCCGATCCCGTCACTCACCGGCCCGTAAATCAAACACTCTCCGAGTTTGGGAGCGAACCAGTGATCCCGCCCTTCTTCTCTCTCAACATCATTCGGACCGCATCCGCGAAGCCCTGGAAAGAGATAGGGATGTCAACATCCGCCGAGGGTGTCGCCACCCGGTCGACGTCGCGTCGCGACCGCCTGCGGACCGAGTTGCAACGTGACGCCCTCACGGCAGCCCGCAAGCTCATCGCCGAGCAAGGCGCTGAAGCGCTGAGCGTGTCGACGGTGGCCCGCGAGGTGGGGTCACGCCGCCGGCGCTCTACCGCTACTTCGAGGGAAAGCTGGGCCTGACCCATGCGTACCCTTGTTCGAGAACATGATGGACGACCTGCTCGCCCTGTGCGGCGTGTCGCGCAAGCGGTAAGCATCCGTGCCATGGACTCATGCTGGTCTGGGGCTGCGCCGTCCACGATCGCCAGGACAGGATGCTGGCAGGGCATCGCCCAGCGCAGGCTCAAACGGAGACCGCCGAAGCGCCTGCCCTCATTGACGGGATCTTGAAGCTGTATCCGGTCGCGTAGACCACCCGGAAGCCGAGGTGGTGGGCCAACGGTGCCCAGCGGGCCGCGGCGACGAGCTGTTCGACGCTGTTGACCTTGCCGCTGTTGACCAGCCGGTCCAGAATCACCGTCTCGAACGCCGCCGACTCGATCCAGTCGACTTGCTTCGTGAAGCCGCACACCATCGACGCCCCGGTCCTGTACAGAAAGTCGGTGAGATAGGCATCGGACCCACGCAGCACCGAACATCCGCCGATGTAGATCCGCTTGCCATGCCAACGGCCCGACATCCAGCCCGCGACCTCGTCCAAGCTGGTCGAGCGAGAGTTGGACAGCCACATCCGGTTGGGGGATCCGTGCAGCGCGAAGAAGCCGACTTCGTACGAGGCGTACTTCTGCAACGACCACTCGTCGAGGAAGTACTTAAGCTGCTCTGGAGTGACGGCGGTCTTGTGGATGTACTTGAGGCTTCCCAGCCGCTCCAACATGTTCAACGTTGGCAGCACCGATCGGCGCTTGGTCAGGTCTCGGTCCCATTCGCCCTCGACACAGAAGACACCCTTGAGCTTTGGCACCCGAAACCTCCTCACAACGACAAACGGCAAAGCTACAGAGCGCTGCTGCAGCTGACCATCCGAGAAAAGGTCCAAAGTGGTCAACCGAACCGCTCGTTCACCGTCCCTGCCGCCGTGCGGCGTTGCGCCGCATACCGAGCCCGAGATTCACTGGTCCAGTCCCATCGGAGAGCCCGCGTGGCTGACGGTCGGCGCCCACTCAGTCTTCTTCGTCGTTCCCGCGCCAACGGAGCGCTCGCCCGGCGATCCGGCTGGAGAGTTTGCCTGTCGCCCACTTGGCCAGGTCGAGGGTGTCGTTGCCGAGGCGCATCGCGGCGTCAACGCCGTCTGCTCCTGTCTCGAGCGCCTTGTCCGTCACCTCCTTGGCCGCGTCCGCCCATCGTCTCGCCTCCGACGACTCTCGGGCGCGCTCGATCCCGAGCCGCCCGTGGAAGTCGACGATGGCGATCGAGACATGGTTGCTCGACTGCACCACAGCCGGGGAGTCGATCGGATGCAGCAGCACATTGCTGTTGGCCGTGCCCGCAGCCGCAACCATGCGGGCCATCAGGCGCTCGGTGCACCGTGAGATGAGTTCCAGCCGGTTCTGCCGGGCAGCCTTCAGTCCGAGGCGATGCCCGTCCAACTCCCCCGGAGACGCGTCCAGCACCCGGTCGAGTTCAAGCACGGCGATCGCATCCTGCAGTTGGAAGCAGCGAGCCAGAACAACGAGCCACTCCTGAACCGTGGACTCCGCGTCCTTGGCCGCCTTGGCGAGATCACCGATCGCGGTCTTGCGCTCCAACTTTTCCGCGAGTGCGTCGAGCTGGCGCAACGCGTACGCCTGGGTTCGGGCGATCGTCATCGACGTGGCCTGCACCTTCGACCACGTGACCTCGGAGACCCGTCCCACCTGCTCGCGGATGGTCATGGCCTCCTCGATGACGAAGCCGACCCCGATCATGTCCGCCAGCACCGCGTCTTTCTGGGCACGGAGCACGTCGTCGACCTTCTCGTCGATCGTGGCGAGATAGTCGGTGATCTCCTTCATGGTCTGTTGCATCGCAAGCTGCGCCATGATCCCCGCAGCGCCTGCCAGGAACGCAGGGTTGGTCAGAGGCGATCCCTTCACGAACTGGAGGTTCTTGACGAATTGGCCATTCTCCGCCCTCAGCGTGGCATGGGCGTAGCCGGAGGACGAGTTCGTGACCATCGGGAACTTGTCCGCGAGCTTCGCGGACTCCTCAGTCAGTTTCATCCAGCGACCTGAGTTGGCGGCGATCTCGGAACCTGCCTGTGCGGCTGCAGCCCCGACATTGAGGACAGATCCGAGCCGGTGCAGCCCGAGGTCCTTCGACGGCAGTCCCTCGGAGACGAGGAAGCGTTCGACGGCCGTCGGATCCCCGATGACCGCCAGCCCGTCGCCGTCACTGATCAGCTGAATCTCGTAGTCCATTGTCGGCTCCTGACGTGCGGGAAGGGTAGACAGCGACGCCCTCTGCTCTGGTCACTGCTTAGCTCTGCGGCCACGGGTGGCCTTGGCCGGGCGCCACGAGTTCAGCGCATCGTCGGTGAGGTGCAGGCGGTTGGTGGTTTCGGCGAGGAAGCCGGCGTAGATGTCGGCCGGCGAAGCACCCCACTCCGGGTCGAACTCGCCGTGCCACTGGCGTACCCAGGGCAGGATCTCGCGCAACCCCGCGACCAGCGGAAGCAGCCGGTCGGCGGCCCAGCCATCCTCCTGCTCGCGGGCGACGATCAGGGTGGCCAGGGCCTGGGCCTGCTCGCGGTGGTCCCAGCCGGCCCAGCCAATCAGCAGCGACGGGTCACCGTCGCGGCTGGCACCCGGGTACGAGATGAACCGTTCCTTGGGCACGTCGAGCTTGCCCCGGTGCTTCCAGTAGCTGCCCTTGAGGAAGTCCGCCGAGGTGTACTTCGGCGGCACCGGGATCTGCTTGCGGAACTCCCGCTTCGCCGCCTCGTCGGGCAGCGCGTCCTCCTGCCGCTGCAGCTCCCACACCTGCTCCCAGTCGGCCCGCTTGCTCAGGCCGGAGTCCTTGTAGCGCAGCGCGGCCAGGTGCGGCACGTGCTCGTCGGCGACCAGGCCGGCGATCACCTTGCCGAGATCCTGACCGGGCGCGTAGATGCCGGCGACGGTGAGCACGTCATCGTCACGGCGCAGCTCGTCGGCGAGCTGGGCGGTGGTCAGCGGGCGTGGCTGCTCCAGCCCGTCGACGTGGTGGTACCACAGCTCCCGCGCCTCGCACAGGTCCAGCAGCCAGTCGCGCAGCGCCTTCGCCTGCATCGCGTCCCAGCCCTCGGTGGCCCAGCGCCGCTTGCACTCCGGCCGCTCGATCAGTCCGATGTTGCGATTGCCCTCGATGACCGCGATCCGCCGCTCCACCACCGCCCGGTACTCGTCCGACCAGTGCGCCGGCAGCTCCGTGATCGGCGTCGACCCGTGCCGGGCGAACCACTGCGTCTCCAGGCCCTCGTCACGCATCTTGCGGGCGAGCACGATCTCGAACGCCCGCTCCCCCAGCCGCAACTCTGGCACTGAGCCGGCCGGGGCGGTCAGCTCCTCGTCCAGCAGCCCGTAGAGCGAGTAGACCTGCCAATCCAACTCCTCCTGCAACGCGATCATTCGCGCCCGGACCGAGTGCCACTCCCGCTCGGCGGTGTAGAGCCGCTCGCGGGTGGGCACCCCAGAGGCCGCGACCGCCGCCGGGGTCACCGTGGCAAGCCGCTGCGCCAGGCCGTCAATCTCCCGGCTCAATTCGAGGGGGTACGCCGACGGCAGCGGAAACTCCTGCAACTTGGTACCGGTGAACTCGTAGAAGTCCTCCCACGGAATCGTGGTCTGCCGTGCTCCACGCGAGTCCACCGTGCTGCCCTTGTTGTGGCTGACCTGCTTCAGCCAAAAGCAGGCGGTGGAGCTGTTAAGTAGGCCAAGCAGCCGCAGGTGCTCGTCCTCCGACGCCCCCTCAGGCAACTTGATTACCGGTGCCGAACGGTTGAAGACCTTCCCACCCCGATCCAACACAAAGTGGTTATGCGTAGCCACAAACGCAAACGCGATCGACCACTTGTGCGCTCGCTCATCTTTCGGGATCTGGTGCCACTCGAACCAGGGCCTGCCGTCACTGAAGTAGGTGCCCCGTGTGAAGGTGGCGCGGTTTCCCAGGTCTGTGCGGTAGCGCCAAAGCCGTCGCCCGTGCCCACGCATCGCCGACAGCGAAACCAGGTTCCGGCCCTCGTCGTAGGGATGGAAGGCATCATCGCCATCGAGAGTGGACCAGTCCCGCTCCTCATCGCCGATCACCAGCCGGCGGCGGTACTGGGCCTCCACCTTTTCACGCACAAAGACATTAGGGGGAGCAGTCATGGCTTCGTCCGCGCCCATCACCCCATAGAAGCCGATGCGAAACAGGTGCGGGCCGAGGTCGGTGCTGCCTGAAGCCTCGATTGCTTGCAGCAGTTCACCCGCACCGCCCCCGGTCAGGCTCCAGGGAAATGCAGCAAGGTGCGCGCGCGGCGTATCGGCGGCGCTCACCCACTCGCTCTCCGAGCTGGGCCGTTGCACCTGACCGACGATCGCCTGCCACACGAGACCCTGCCTCGGGTCAGAGGGGGCGCTGGGTTCGCCGCGGATGCCCATGACGGTTCGGATGGTGCCGGCCCGGCCGCGGTTGGTGTTGCGGCCGACCAGGATCACGGTCGGGGTGCCGTGGCCTGGGATGTAGGCGCCGGAGGTGTCGATGACGTGGGTCAGGTTGACCTCGACGGCGAGCAGCTTCTCGATCATCTTCTTGCCAAACTCGCGCTTCATGAACGAGTTGGCAGTGATCTGCCCGACGTACCCCGCGCCCTTACCGTCACCGTCACCTGGCTTGGCGAGCTGGAAGAACCGCTGGGCGAACGGCACCGACAAGGCGTACTTGCCGGAGCAGGCATCGTACATCTCGCGGTAGGCCTCGTTGAGGCCCTTGTCCTTGACGGTGATATAGGGCGGGTTACCCACCACGACGTGATAGCTGCCGGGGCTAAGGATGGCGGGGTGCTCGTGCACGTCCTCGGTCGCGTAGGCGAACTCGGTCATCGGATCCTCGCCGAACAGCATGGCCTGCCGCCGATTGATCAGCGAGTCGCCGACGGCGAGGTGCATGGGAAAGACGTACCCGGCTGAGTCGGCAAGCGTCTTGACGCCGCACTCACGCAGTGCGGCGACGAGGAGGCGGAAACGGGCGATGGCTACGGCGAAGGGGTTGATGTCGACGCCGTGGACGGCGTCGAGGGCGAGGCGTACCCGCTCGTGGGGGCCGCGGTTCGGGGCGTGCTGCTCCCACTCCTTCAGCAGCCGGTCGAAGGCGCCGAGGACGAAGTGACCCGAGCCGCAGGTCGGGTCGATCATCTTGACCACGTCGTGGCCGAACTCTTCGATCGCTGGGGTGAGCGTGAGGTCGAGGATGAACTCCTCGACGAACTCCGGCGTCTGGAGCAGGGCATAGGTCTTGCGGGCCGCCTCCGAGAGGTCCTGGTAGAGGTCACCGAGGAAGCGGGTGTCCCACATCTCGTCCCGGAACTTGTGTACCAGGTCGCCCTGCTCAGTGCGCCGGCGCCAGAAGCCAATCAGCTCCTTGGCCGCGTCGTGCGACAACGGGATCTGGAAGAGCGGGTTGTGCCGCTTGTCGAAGAGCGACTTGCCGGCCTGGGTGCTGGCGATGGCGTCGAAGCCCTGGTGCAGCCAGTCGCGCAGGGTCTTGTCGGGCTGGTCGCGGAAGAACTGCGCCTCGGCTTCCTCGGCCAGCACCAGGCGGTCCCCGGGGCCGGCCAGGTAGGGGTCTGGCAGCAGGCCGTTGTCCTCGCAGAAGCGTACGAAGACGGTGCCGAGCACCCAGGCGACGGCGACCTGAGTCACCCGCTCGTCCCGCCAAGCCGCCCACGTGGCGGCGGTACGCCCGACCTTGAAGGCGTGGTCATACTCGCCACGCAGCTTGAGACGCACCTCCTCGACCGACTCGGCCTGCTCCCGCAGGTCCTTTTCCAGGTTCTTGACCTGCTTCTGCAGGTCGGACAAGAGCAGCTTCCGGTCGATCACGCGAAGACTCTAGCCGTCCCGCTCACGGGACGGAGGTACCCGTAAGGCCCAATCTGCCCGACGGGTCGCTACCTAGGGCCACCGGCGGACGACGGAGTCCTCGTAGACCACGTAGAAGCCCGGCGGCCCTTCCCTGCCGTACCGCCAGATCTTGTCGCGGTGGCGCTCGAAGCGCTCCGCTCGCGCTGACGGCGACAACTCCGCGCTGCTCAGGCAGTGGATCGTGAGCCCGGCCGCGACAAGGCGGTTGAGGACCGGCAGTTGGTTGCGGATGCGCTTGTCCTGGGTGAGCAGCGTCCAACCCTGTTTGAGGCCGTGCTCGATCCACTCATCGTCGCCGGTGAACTGACCGTCCGTAGGGAAGATGTCCGTGACCAGGTGCACGGTCCAGCCTGCCGCGATCAACGCTCGGGGCGTGCTCTTGCCCAGGCAGCGGTCGACAAAGAACTCAGGCGGCGACGCGGACGACGGCTTCGACCTCGTCAACGGTCAGCCCGTACTCGTCCGCAACAGTTTCGGAGGGTTCACCAGCACGCCACATCCCCACAATCGCGTCGACCGGGACCTTGGTGCGTGCGAGAACGGGAGCACCCCAGCTGAACCGCGGGTCGATGACTACCTCGGCAGTGTCGGGATACTGCCGCAGCCGCAGTCGCGCCGGATAGGCGTCGGAGGGATCCCAGACGATGTACCGCAGGTAGTCTGCGATGACCTCGCGGATCGGCATCTGCCGGTCGCCGGCCCGTGCCAGCTCGTCCGTGTCCATGTAGTGAACGAACACGTCGACGCCGTCCGTCGCGATCCGGCGGTCGGCCAAGCCATACGGGTTACCGAATTCGTTGCGAATTTCCGCCGCAACGTCACGGATCTTGTCCTTCCCCAGCCTTAGCTCGCGAAGGGACCGCAGGACGTACGCCTCGATCACGGCAACGAACGGTACGGACGGCCAGCCCCGCTTGGCCGGCGGCACGCTGTGCACCAGCGGCTCCCCGGCTGCCTTCTCGGCCAGCCAGGAGTACATCGTCCGTTGGGGTATGCCCAGGTAGCGCGCGGTGTCAGATGGCGTGAGGAGCGCGTCATGAACTTTGTCGATCACACCGCTCCCCTCTCTCCCTCGACCCGCGCCCAGCATCGCACTGCGCTCATTGGTCTACACGATCCGTGGAGCCTTCGCTACCCCGTGTCGCGTCATGGTGTTCATAGCCAACTGCGGCTCAGGGCTCGCGCATCCAGGTCTTCGGGTCGGTAATGAAGATGCCCTTGCCCTGATGCCGGCGGATGACGCGCAGCGCCTCAAGTCGGACATAGACCATCTGGATGGTCGATGAGCTGACCTCGAAGCGGTCGGCCATCTCGGCGATCGAGGGCAGCTTGTCCCCCGGCTGCACTTTTCCGCTGCGCAGGTCACTGATGATCTCGTCCGAGATCCGGATGTAGTCCGGTGTCTGTGGCATGGCACTCCTCGCGTGGCATGCCAATTTGATCACGACACGCACCGGACAGACAACCGAGCGTTGCTTCTCGCCACTTAGGCATATATGGTTGATCGGGAGTCGCTCCTCGCGTGGCAACGAGTTCGGCTCATCCCCCTGGTCGGGGCGGGTGCGCGTGCCCGTCCCGACCCACCGGACTGCTCCGCTGTCGTACCGCTGATCGCAAGCTGCGGCGGCGGGGCGGGCGGGCCGCCCGCGGCCGGCATGCGGACGGCCCGCCCTTCCAGACCCACCGCCTCGACCCTCCGCGCTCCCGCCTGCCCTCCGAAAGGATCGTCGTGACCCAGGTGTATCGATCCGGCCAGCTCTACGGGACCGGCCTCCCGGCCCGGTTGACCCCGCACGAGGTGCGGACCCGCACGTTCGACGCACGCCGCCGGGGGGTCGACCCCGATCAGGTACGCGAGTTCCAGGCCGAGGTCGCCGACGAACTGACCGACCTGCACCGGCAGGTACGCCTGCTCAGCGAGGAGAACGATCGGCTCAAGCGGGCGCTGCGCGACTGGCAGACCATGCACGCCCGGGAGTGCCGGCCGCCGAACGAGGGCCCCTGGTAGCCGTGCGCCCGGAACCGGGTGACCTGCTCCGGATCGACGGCCGCGCCTCGGTGCAGTTCGCTGGCGACCGCGCCCTGACCTTCCGCGTCGTCTCGGTCTGCGATCGCCCGACGTACGCCGGCTGGGTCTGGCTGACCGGCTACGTCCTCAACCGGCGCGGCAACGCGACCACCAAGCGCGAGATCTACGTCCAGCTCGCCGGCCTCCGCCGCGTCACCAGCACCCCGGCCGCGAGCCGCTCTCGTGTCACCCGCCCCTATGCTTCGCGGAATGACCAGGGTGACGGCAGAGCAGCTCGCGACCGCTCGGGGCTGCGTGCTCGGGCTGATGCTCGGTGACGCGATCGGTGCGACGGGCGGCAACGTGCCGGCCACCGGGACGTTGCGGGCCACGAGCGCGGGCAGCTCGCCTGCTTCACCGTCGACGGCCTCATTCGGACCCACGTTCGCATGACGCATAAGGGAGTCTGCCCACCGCCTATCAGTGTTTGGCATGCGTACATGCGGTGGGCAGCACTGCAGGGCGTTCCTGGCATCGAGCCGTGGCTGGAACATGACTGGCCGGACGGATGGCTTGCGACGGTGCCGGTCCTGGCGGAGCGGAGAGGGTCGGCGCCGGCAACGGTTGCCGCGTTGAAGGGGAGGATCGCCGGCAGGCTGGACAAGCCGGTCGGCACAAGCATCGGTGCGCATGGGTTGACCCGCAGTCTGCCTGCGGGCCTCTGTGATTGGTGGCCCTCCTCAGAAAACCTCGGCGCAGAGATCTCGGCTCTGACCCACACCGGCGCGGCGGTGGAGGCCGCGGCGTTGGGGTCGACGCTGATCCGCCTGCTCGGCGAGGGAACGTCCCTCGCGGAGGCGATGGAGCGGGGCCGACGTGACTCCCTCGGGCGATCGGTGCACACAGGCGGTTCCCTCTTGGGTCCGGCGCTGGAGGCCGCGCGGTCAAAGCCGCGGCAGGCAGTCGAGCTGGCCCGCCTCGCTCGCGATGCGAAGGCAACCTCGGCGCTGGCCGGAGGCGTCTACGTAGCGATGTCCTTCGCGATGCGATACGAGGTTCGGAACGCGCTGGAGTTCGCGGCGTCGGCCAGCGACGGCGGGCACGCCGCAACCGTCGCGGGCGCACTGTTGGGTGCTGCACACGGCCCGGATGCCCTGCCCGTCGATTGGCTCTCCCGGCTGGAGCACGTCTGGGTGGCCGATACCCTCGCTCGCGACCTGGTCCGCCAAGTCACCGAACGCCCGTCGGGCAGCGGCTACGGCGACGCGACCGATGCGCACTGGTGGGACCGCTACCCGGGCTGGTAGCCGATGGGCAGCGCCCGGCATCACGGTCGCGGTGGAGGCGGCAGGTGGTCGCCGTCCCCTCTGAGCCACCGGTGTGCGGTCCTGATCGTCGGCGCGACGGTCTCATACAGGTACGGCGCGCTGGTCAGTCTCCCCCAGTGGTCGGTCAGCCTCATCGCGGACGGATGGGTGAACCCGGCGACCAGCGTGTCGACACCCGCGATCCGCGCCTGCTCAAGATGCGGAGCAAGCTGGTGCCGGCGGCTCATGAGCGCGGTCAGCGCCTTGTGGACCTCGACGCCCTGCACGATGCACAGCGTTGGCTCAAGGATTTTGATAGTGGCTGCCATGTGCGGGGCGCAGTTCCGGCTCATCGTCGGGTTACCCAGCGATTTGCTCGTGCCGCTGACCACCGCCGAGCACAGCCGCATGTTGGCCATCGCATAGGCGTCGAAGAGGTGCACCGGGGGAGCGGGCACCGTCGAGACGAAGCTGCTCACCATCCCAATCGGCTCCGGGATCGCGGCCAACAGCGAGCCGCAACGCACTGGTGACATCGCGCATGTGTGGATTCCGGGCGGTGAACCCCAGGCTCGCTGACTTCATCACCTCGGCGTGGCGCTCCTTGAGCGTCACGCCCTCACGCGCCCGGCCGGTCTCCATCGCGACGACCAGGATGCGCGACGGTACGCCGTCGACCACGAGGTCGTAGTGATGGCCGACGTGCGACAGTTGTCCTGCGGCGAAGGCGGCCTCCGGTCGAGATCCCCCACGTCGGCCCATGACACTCTGCCGGCAACTGCCCAGCATTCGGCAGACGAACTGCCCGGACGGCCCCAGCACGTGCTCAGCCATGTACTGGCCGAGCTCGTCGATTCGGCGGGCGGTGGCGAGGGTGTCGCTGGCGAGAGTCATGGCGACGTCGAAGTCGGAGTGCGGGGCGGGTTGCTGGACGCTCCCGCCCTGGGCCGGAGCGGGGCCTCGCCATGGACATCACTCGCCGCTCCGACAAGCGCATCGCGGAGGAGGACCGTCTCCTTGGCGCTCGGCGGTCCGGCCGACCCTGAGTGCCATTCCACGATCAGCCGCTGGCCCGACGGCAGCCGGTACGCCCGCACAGCCCGGCTTGGCACCGCCGAACCGTAGCGGGATCCGCCGGCGCCCAACTTGTCGAGAACCGGTAGACCGAGCACCTTAGCGACGTCGTCCCAGGGACGGCCGAAGGCAAACACCTCTTCGACGGGCAGTTCCGCGATCGGCTGCCACACGAACTCGTCGATGGTCTCCGCCGGGGGCCGCAGAGGTGGGTGATCGATTTCGAGTGCCAGGGGTAGCTCTCGAAGATCAGCAGGTCCCGCCGATCGGCGGTCGGGTCCTGGAGCCAGTTCCGGGTGAACTGGAGCCTCGCCCGGTAGTAGCGGTTGCCACCCATGGCATTCGTCCAGGGCGCACGCTTGTATGGGCAGGTTGTCTGCCACTTGCTGTAGGAGCCGTGCTGCTTGATTTCGTTCGCGCAGATGCCGTCGCGGGACTGGAACTCGGAGTGGAACTCCCCCGGGTTCAGCCCGAGCACCACCATCCGGGGCGTGCGCTCGCGGCCGACGAGATCTCCGTGGTACGGCTCAGGAAACCCGTCGCGGGTCGGCTGCCCCGGCCCGACGCCCTGGTAGGACTTGAACCACTGTAGAAGCGGCGGTGGCGTGGGATCGGCACCGCTCAACCATTCCTCGATGTGGTCATCCCAGAAGGCCGCGACCCGTTCCCTCGCAGAGACGGTCATGACAGAAAGCTAGCGATGTGCCACTGGTGAAGCCAGAGCGCAACGCGAAGAATCAACCACGTGACGGAGAAGTTGCAACAGTTGGCAGCGCCGCTACGGGCTCGCGACGATCTGGATGCCAGGATCGCGGCGCTCACCGGGCGATCGGCCCGGCCGGGCGACATCGGCGAGTTCATCGCCGCGCAGGTGTTCGACATCGACCTCGCCGGCATCGCGACCCAGGCCGGCCACGACGGGAGATTCAGATCTGGCCCCCTGGCTGGCCGGACCGTCAACGTCAAGACCTACGGCGACGCTTTCACCGGCATCGGCATCAGCCCCCATCCGTGCGACGTCTACCTCATCTTCAGCGGGCCACGACGCCCGCTCGGCATTGTGAGGCACCATCAGTGGCGGATCTCCGCGGCCTATCTGTTTGAGACGCGCCGCCTTCTGGAGACCTTGAACAACAGAGGCGTCAAGATCGGCATCGCGACGAGCATCCGCAGGGGGATCTGGAAGCCGCACAGATCTTCCCGGCCATAGGCCCAAACTCGCCGCTGCGCCTGGCACCAGAACAGATCGCGTTGCTGTCGCTCTTTGCTTGAGCCTGCTAGAACTCCCAATCGTTGAGGGCGATGGCGTCGGTCCAGTTGGTCTCCATGAGGGTGCCATCGGGGAAGGTGGGAAGATCGGTCTGCTCAATCTCGTCGTCCCCAGACAGCAACTCGGTGACTGACTGGAAGAGACCTTGAACCTCTCCTTGCCGAGCTCGTTGCACCCGCTCTGCCACATCCCGACGCAGGCCGACACGCAGGTTGAGCAGGTCCAACCTCGACGTTAGATAGGTATGGTCCTGGCCCCCGTCGGTTACCCCAACCGACATTGCGGCAAGGAACGGTTCGTAGTAGGCCAGCGTGTACCTGTCCAGCTCGATACCCAGTTCAGTCGCGTCGATCTCCTCATCGTCCGGGTCAACCGCGTTGATCGATAACTCGTAGGCGTAGGGCGGGAAGGAGGCGACACACCCAAGGGCAAGCCAGGGGCGTTCACCCCCGACAGATTTGATCGAGCGCTTCTGGGCAATGAGTTTGCCAGGGAGGTCGGACTCCATGCCGTTCGACCTTCCCTTGGCCTCAGCGACCACCCATCCGCGAGCGCACCTGCCGATAAGATCGGCCCTCTTCTTCGTTGCGCCAAACGTCACGCCATACCTGCTGGCATACCGATCCAGGTGCAGCAGGAACCCCACTCCAAGCTTCTTTCGGCAGAAGATGCCCGTCATCGCCTGGCCGAGCGCGTACGACAGCGACACCTTCTCCGAGCGATCCAGATCCCAGGCCAGTGCCGACTTGACAAGCCCACCACCGTTCGAGCGACGGATGTATGCGGGGATGAGCGAGACCCGATGAATGAACTCCCACACGGAGGCCAAACCGTGGGAGACCTGATCACCGGGTGCCCGGCCTGTGGTGAAGAGAGCATGGGCAAGGTCGTCAGGCGTGAACTCGAGCACTGCGGTGGGCGATATCAGTCCCTTGGGGAACAACGCCGTATGGCAACGCGCCGTGAATCTGTCGCTCGGCTCAACCGTCATCCGGACTGCCCCAATCCGTCCCTGGACCTCGTGCGTCGTGTCCTGCGCCAGTTGGAGGAGCACATCAGACACAGAGATCAAAGCCAATAGGGTGATCGGCCGGTGACACGTCGACGGCAGGACCTTCCGAACGGCACGAGACCGCCAGGCGGATCCGTCAGGCCGAAGCAGCGCTGCGGTGGGCGTTGACGACCCAGGCGTCCGGCAGGGCGATCCACTCGTTGTCGCCCACCCGTACCACGGCACCGTCCAGCTTGGGCAGCGTCCCCGGGTCCTCCATCGGGCAGAGCAGCCACACGTCTCCCGCCCCACCGCGCGCCGCGTCGGCCAGCTCGTAGAGCCGCTCCACCGCCCGGTAGCGCGCCAGCACCGCCGCGTCGTGCAGCAGCACAGGTCCCTCGCCAGGCGACAGCGATGCCCGCAGCGTCGGGACCGCCAGCTGCCACGCCTGCTCGACGTACTCGCCGAGCTTGATGGCGCCCCGGGAGCCCGGCTCGGCGATGTCCGCCCCCAGCACCGTCTCCCAGGTGGGCTTCGGGCGGGCGTCGACCAGGCCGCGCAGCTCGCGAAGGAACACCGCTGCCACGCTGACCGGCCGGGCGTCGAAGCGCCGGACCAGTTCCTCGCGGGCCAGCGCGTACCGGTTGAGGCGTACCGTCAGCGCCCGGAAGCCTCCGGCGGACCTGGCGCCGGTCAGCCGCTCCTCGGCCCGCATCGCCGCGGCCAGCTCGGGCGACTCGGCCGCCCAGCGGCTCGGCGCGCTCGTCGCCGACGGGCGACGCTGGATGATCGACATCGACGACGACCCGGCGCGAGGCGGCGGCGGGACGTACCGGCCACCGTCCCAGCGCAGCTCGAAGCCGGCCTCGGCGAGCAGCCGGGCCAGCTTCGGGTGCGGCGGCAGCGGCGCCAGCTCGGGGAACCGCGCCGTCACCCGCTGGATGACCTGCTCGGGGGTCAGGCCACGCCGCCCCTCGGGCGTGGTGGCCGGCGGCACCACGCCGGCCTGGGCGAGTCGCAGCGCGCGTACCGGGTCGAGGTCGCGCGGGTACAGCTCCAGCCGGGCGGTCGCGGCGGCCCGCTCCGACGCCACCGCGGCGAGCAGCACCCGCCGCCGCTCGTCGATCGTGTCGGCCGCGCCGCCGGGCGCGGTCACCGCCGCGAGGGTACGCAGCACCGTCGCCGGGCTGGGCAGCACCTCGCTGGCGGCCAGCCGGTCGGCGGCCTTGCCGAGCGCGTCGGCGTAGTCGAGCAGCGCCGGCGCGGCCGGAGTGTCCGGCGCGTCGTCCTCCCCCGCCTCGAGGGCCACGAGCAGCCGGTCGCCGCGCGGGTGCGGTTTGCCGTCGACGTCGGCGCGGACGTGCCGGCGCAGCAGCAGGCGCGGTTCCTCCTCGAGCGCGTCGACCTCGACGGCGGCCCGCACGGCGGCGAGCGCCATGGCGAGGCGTAGCTCGTCGCCGGTGCGCACCGAGCCGCGGCTGACGAGCAGCGCCTCGGCCAGCTCGGCCACGCCCATCACCCGCCCGCCGTCGCGCAGCAGCTCGATGATCTGGGTACGCACGCTGCCCACGACGGGAATCTCGTGCCAGCGCTTGCGCTGCTTGCCGAGGATCTGCGCGATGCGGGCCGGGGTGACGTCCAGGCGCTTGGCGACGAACGGGTGCTGCGGCCAGAGCGGCAGATCCGGCAGTGCACCGGAGGAGTCGGGCAGGTGCAGCAGCAGCCGGGTGGCTTCCGCGTCCTTGGGGTTGCGGCTGGTCGGCACGAGCAGGGTGGCGATCGCGTCCAGTCCGACGCGTACCGGGTCGGTGTCGCCGCCCGCGGCGGTGGTCTCGGTGGCGACCTCGGCGGTGGCGGCCTTACGGGCGGCGGCCGAGGTGGGGATGATCTCCCGCTCCCCCAGCCGGGTGCGCCACTCCTTGACCCGGCGCTGCAGCTCCTTGCGGGTCTTGGCGCCAAGGCCGGGCAGCGTGGCGAACGTGTTGTTGCCGACGGCGAGCAGTTCGCCGACGGTGGTGGCCTCCACCCGGTGCGCGGCGGAGACCGCGCGCGGGGTCAGCCCGGCGGCCTCCAGAGCGGTCGCCCGGGTGGCCCTGCCGGCGGCCTCCTCTCGGGCCTTCTCGGCGGCCTTCTCGTCCGGCTCCTCGGCCTCGATCTCGGGGTGGTCGGTGCCGACGGGGGTGCTCGCGTCGGAGCGGCGGAACACCTGCTGCCAGGCGTCGCGCAGGTCCTTCAGCGAGGCGAACCGGCGGCGGTGGTCGCGGTGCAGGGCCTGGTGGAAGAAGTCCACCAGACCGTCGCGGATCGCCGGGTCGAACGCCTCGGCGGCCAGCACCGGCGGGCCCTCGGTGAGCTGCGGCTCGGTGCCGCCGTCGCCCCAGATCGGCAGCTCGCCCGAGGCCATCTCGTGCAGGGTGACGGCGAGGGCGTACCACTCTGCGTGCTTGTCGTAGACCTGCCGGCTGGCGGTGCCGAGGAACGGGTCGAGGTAGCGGGGGGTGCCGGCGGCGAGTTCCTTGACCGAGACGCCGGCCAGGGAGAAGTCGAAGAGCACCAGCTGGCGGGTGCGGTTGGGGCGTACCCGGATGGCGATGTTGTCCGGCTTGATGTCGCGGTGGTAGACGCCCTCACCTTCGAGGTAGTCCAGCGCGCCGAACAGGTAGTCGCTGTAGGTCTCCAGCTCGTCGACGGTGAGCCGGCCGTCGTCGCGCAGCTTGCGGGCCAGGGTCAGCTCGCCGGCGTGTTCGAGGACGATCACCGTACGGTTGGCGATCTGCAGCGGCTCCGGGCGGGCCAGCCGGATCACCCGGGAGTCGGTGAGCGGCCGGAGCACCCGGGCCTCGTGGGCGAGGCGGGCGCCCTTCTCGTCGGAGAGGCCGACCTTGAGCACCTCGTCCTTGCCGGTGCGCTCGTTGTGGGCCAGGAACGCCCGGCAGGTCGACCCGGTGCCCAGCCGCTTCCTGACGGTCCACTCGGCGACGCGGTCGCCGCCGCGTGCTTCGAGGGGGTCGGTCTCCGCCGGCTCGGGCTCGTCGGGATGCACGGAAACCGGTGGCGGCGCGGTGAGTTCGTTCTCGACCTCTTCGAGCATCTCGACGAACTCGCTGACCGTGGTGAGACGCTGCGTCGGCACCGGGGCCGTGGCGGCCTGGATCAGCTCGTCGGCGAACTCGGTGATCCCGTCGGCCACCGCGGAGGGGCGCAGGCCGTTGTCGCGGGCGATCCGGGCCAGCAGCTCCTGGCGCTTCGCCGCCGGGGGCTGGCCGGTGAGGATCAGGTACGCCAGCGCCCCCAGCCCGAAGACGTCCATGGCGACCGGGTCCGGCCGGGGCGCGGTCAGCTCCGGCGCGAGGTACGCCTCGGCGGAGAGCTCGATGTGCGAGGCCGCGTGGGAGGAGAGGGTGACCGGGTCACCGCTGCTGCCCCCGGCCGACTCGTTGGCCCGGGTGGCGGCCTGCCAGTCGCTGATCTGCAACTGGGGGACGAGCCACGCCTCCTCCTCGCTGCCGCCCCGGCGCTTCGGTCCGGGGGTGACCAGCACGCTGCGGGCGGAGAGGGCACGATGGTGCAAGCGGCGGCCGTGCGCGTACGCAGCGGCCTCGGCGAGCTGGCGGATCATCGCCAGGCGGCTCAGCGGGTCGAGCCGCTCGCCGTACTGGGCGATGTAGTGGTCGAGCCGCATGGCTCGCGGGTCGTGGCGGAAGATCAGCGCCGGCCCGGCCTCGTGCGACTCCATCGAGTCGACCCGGACGATGCCCGGGTGGTTGATGCCGTGCAGGACGGTCATCTCGCGCTTGGCGGCCCGCTCGATGCTGGCCCGCTCGGCCTGCACGGCGTTCCGCTCGACCAGGTAGATGCGGATGCGACGGTGCTCGCGCTCCAGGTCCCGGTGGCGGGCGTGGTGGTCCTGCCAGGTGGGCCCCAGGTCGAACGGGCGGGTGTCCAGCCTCCACGAGCCGATCTCGTAGTGCTTGCGGCTCCGCGCGATGCCAACGGCCTCGAGCAGGGCGGGCAGGGCGGCCGACAGCTCCTTGGTGACCCGGTGCTTCTCGTCCTGCGGCGGGCGCTGCAGCAGCGAGCCGATCGTGGGCAGCGGCCCAGGCTGGTGGCCGGGCACCGGCTCGGGGCCGTAGATGCCGTGCAGGTGGTGGTCGGCGAGCCCGATGTGCAGGCCCGGCTTGGAGAGGAACACCACCGCCTGGACGAACGGGATCTTGATCGGCGGGCCCTTGCGCTGGTTGGCGGCGATCTGGAGCAGGGACTTCAGCTTCTTCGCCTTGCCGTCGGCCAGGTGCAGGGGATTGTCGAAGGTCCGCGTGCCGCTCGGGTTGGACTGGATCCAGTTGGAGCCGCTGGAGAGCAGCCGCCCGGTGAGGCTCTTGATCTCGATCAGGTAGAGCCCGCCCGGCCCTGCCACCAGCAGATCGACCTCGTAGGGGTGGCCGGTCTGGGCGGTGAAGGTGAAGTTCGACCAGGCCCGGTAGGGCTCAGTGTCCGGCAGCAGCGCCTGGACGTGCGCCAGCGCCTCCCGCTCGTGCGCGAACTGCGACGGCGTGATCGTCGTCCACCGACCCTCCTGCATGCGCAAGATCCTAAGCCCAGGTCAGCAGGAGTCACACGTGCCGCTCAGCGGAAGCTGGACGAAGCAGGTGGGGCAGACCGGCTGGCGCGGCTGCGGGGCCTGGGCGTGACGGCGCTTTACCACTGCCTGCAGCCTCGGCGCCAGTGCTGGCACCCCGCCATCCGGCGGCAGCGCCGCGCCGAATTGGCGGTAGCAGGCCAGCCGGGAGCCGGCAGCATGCTCCTCCCGCGCCATCTCGCTCTCCGGCGCGGGCTCGCGAGTGACCCGGAGCACCTCCTCGTAGCCCTCGCCCACCATGCCGTCCTCGGCTCGAACGACGAGCGCGGAGAGCGGCGGGTCGTCTCGGCGGCGTGCCTCGTGGATGACCCGGTTGAGAACCGCTCCGATCCAGTTCTGCAACAAGGCGGACGTCCGGATGCCCGAGGCGGCGAAGAGCTTGTCCCGGAGTTCGCCGTAGGTGATCGTGGCGTGGTAGGTCCGGGCGACATCGACCAGCAGCGGATAGGCGTGGCGCGCCCAGATGTCCCAGGCTTCCCGTGCCATGATCCGCTCGCCGTCTTCCCGCCAGTACCCACGGTGCTGCGTCACTTGCCCTCCCGGCCCACTGTCGCGCGGCTCTCACGGGAGAGTACGACCGCGGTACGACGGCCTGACGGTTCGTCGGGAAGCCGACCCGCACTAGCGCTGCCGCAGGGCTTCGGTCACCGCCTTCGGGTCGAATCGGGCCGGGTCGAAATCGGCCGGGTCGTCCAAGCCGAGCCAGTCCAACCGATCACCGTGCTCCGGGTGGGTGGGGTCGTCGAGGATCTCCACCAGCTCCGCGTACCCCCACACGCCGCCGCAGTCCTCCGGCGGCGCCGCACGCCGCCCGCCAGTGCAGCGCGGGTACGCCACCGACGCCCGGCCGAGGATCTTCTCCACGAGGATGTCGTGTTCCCAGTTGTCGCCAAAGTCGTACGTGTACCGCAGCTTGTCCCCGGCGGAAGGGGCGACCTGCTCCAGGGTGACCCGCGACGCGGCCCGGTGACCGAGGTCGGCGTCGGGACGGCCGAAGCTGCCGTACGGGGTCTCGAAGACGTGCAGGTGATAGTCCTGCCAGTCGAAGGCGACCTGAATCAGCTTGTGCAGCTGGGCGAGGCTGACGTCGGCGGGCACCTCGAGACGCCGCCAGATCGGCGGGCGGGCACCCCGCAGGCCCACCTTGATCTGGTAGATCGGTGCCGGGCCGTCGGACTTCTTGCGCTTCGCCGGCAGGCTGGCCGGGCGACGCTGGGCGGGTACGCCACCGCCTCGTCCAGCCGGTTGCAGGAGGTCGAGCAGCGCGGACATCGACGCGACGTCCAGTTCGCCGTCGTGCAGCCGGCCTCGCTTGCCTCGAGGAGACGCGGGAAGGGCCCGGATCCAGCTGCGTAGCAGCAGGGCCAGCACCGGATAGCTGGGGCCTTCCTCGTCAACGAGTTCGCCCGGCGGCTCAGGGTCGACGCGGTCGTGTTCGGCGCGTGCGTCCAGCGCGTCCTCCAGGGCCCGGCGGAAGTCCACCGGCCGCATCTTCTCCTCGATCACGTCGACGCCACCGGCGCGCAGGTCGGACCGGAACGCCTCGCGCGCCTCCGGCCACTGGTCCGCGTCGATCAGCAGGATCTCACCGGCGGCACCGCAGTCGCAGTCGTCCACGGAAGCGCCGACGACGTGCGCCCGGCCGGCCCGCTGGAACCTGCCCGCGAGCAGGAACGTGAGCCCCGTCGGATCGGCGAAGCGGATGCACTCCTCGGCAGTGATCGGGGCGTCCAGTTCGGCGAGCCAGGGTGGCGCGCTGACGCCGGCATCGGCAAGCCGGCCGGCCGCCTCCGCCGCGACGTGACTGACCTCGCCGTCGGCAACCGAGGCGATCCCCGCCAGCATCGCCCGCGCCTCCGGGGTGGCCTGCGCCTCGAACGTCGGCACGAACAGTTCCCGCAACGCCGCGTCGGAGTCGTCGCCGAGGGCGGCCCCGATCGCCAGCAACATCGAGGCGACGATCTCCACCTCTATCGGATCCTGCATGGCGTCGAGGTCGATCGACTGCGGAAGCAGGTCGCCAACGCGTTCCGGCGTGGGTCGATCCCCCGCGCAGTATGGGCAGTCGCACTCCTCCGGCTCGCCCACCACGACGAGCGGTGCCCCGCCCCGAACCGATCGCTTCTTCCCGTTGCGGCGCCGGTTACGGCTCACTGGACTCACACCGCACAGTCTGCACCAGTTGGCCGGCCCGACGGCGAATCCGACCCGCCGAGGCTGACCCGGCGGTTGGCGAGGATGGCGAGGGTTTCCCCGCGTACGTCGTCGATCTCGTGCACGAGCCGACGATGGGCGAAGCGGACGACCAGGATGCCGAGGGCCGCCAGCTGCGCGTCCCGGCGCAGGTCGATCTCGCGTTGGCGCGGGTCACCGTGAGTCGTCGCGCCGTCGAGTTCGATGTTGACGCGTTCCGGCTCGGCGTAGAGGTCGAGGTAGACGGTGCGCGAGCCGAGCCGGATGGGCACCTGCCGTTGGAACGCCGGCATCCCCGGGCCGGTGAAGACGCGTTCGTGCCCCCAGATCTCCAGCGGGCTCCGGCAGCCCTCGGCGAGCCTCCCGAGCAGCGCCCGGAACGCTGCGCGGGCACGCAGCTTCGGCGCGCTGCCCAGCGCCACCGCCAGCCGCTCCGGCGTGGTCAGTCGGTCGTTGACCGCCCGGATCACCGGCGCCCTCGGCTCGGCGGGCGGCAGCACGGGCCAGGAGTCGACCAGGGTCTGCTCGAGGCGGGTCACCAGCAGGCCCTGCCGCATCATCACCCGCGGCGGTTCGAGCGTGAAGCGCCGACGTCGGTGCACCCGTACTCCGGGCTGGCTGCGCAGGCCGCCGCCGACCGGCGCGCTGAGGTGCACCAGGTCCACGGTCGCCTGCCGGCGCAGCCCCCACACGTCGAGCGCGGTGAGGTGACTGAGTACGCCGCGCCCCCGCGCCCAGGCGCACGCCGCGCGACGGCTCACGGCCGGGTCGAGTCGGGTGAGCGCAGTAGCGCCCGGGCGCCTGTCGTCCAGCAGGTGCGCCGCCACGAACACCTCGGGCAGCACCCGCACCAGCTCGCCGTTGCCGCACGCCCCCTGCAAGACCCACTCGGGCACCACCTGCTCGACCGCCCTGCGGGTCACCACCCCGCCGCCCCGCTCCACCAACTCCCGAGGCACCCCGTTCACGCCGCCGACCGTGCCGCCCCACCCAAGGTGCCCGCAACCACCCCGTCCCCACCCGTGGACGCCGCCCTCCCCTGTGGAAACCCCCCACCCGCTCCCCGGTTCTGCTAGGGCAGGCCCGATCGGTGACAGCGCAGCTGGTCCTTGGTCGGCGTGTCGACCAGCTCAGCTGTCACGGATCACGGAGCGAGGCACGCGGCCCGCGGGGGCGGGGGGGCTGGGGCTTCAGCGCGGCTGCGGGCGGGCGGGGGTGGGCCTTGTTAGCGTGAGGCGACGTTCGTCACCGTCGACACGTCCCGGCTGGTCCGTGCCCACGGCGCGACACCCCTCGACCAGCCAGCCGCCGCCAGGTGGTGGCACCGGGTGACGGTGCGGAGGGAGGGGTGAGATGACCGACGCGTCGGGTGGGAAGGCGACCAGGCAGGTCAGCCGGCCACCATCCACCGGCCGAGGGCGACAGGTGGCCCGGCAGACCGGCCGCCGGCTCGTGGCGGGGCTGCACACACTGTGGGGAAATCTGCTCCCGCTGCTGCAGAAGCTGTGGGCGGCGGCGGACGGGGACGTGCCGCCTCCCCCGGTGGACGAGGGGCTGAAGCTCGAACACCGGGAGACGCTCAGCCCGATCGTCGTCGCGGCGAAGGGACACGTCTTCAGCTTCACCGTCCGTACCGTCCTCACCTGGTCGGCGACCGGCCTCCGCCCGGAGGTGCTGATCTGGTACGCGGGTCACTTCAGGCCCGCGGCGATCCAGCGGCTGCGGCGCATCGTCGCGGACCGGGCGCGCGACGTCGCCCCGCACCGGGCGGGCGATCTCGAGGTCGCGCTGCAGACCGCGCTGGACGAGCAGGCCCCGTGGCGGTACGAGCGCGGCGACGTGACGGTCGAGTGCCGGCCGGAGGTGTGGAGCGTACGCCAGGACGACCGGGTCCGGGAGGCCCTGCGACCGCACTGGGACCGCCTGATCGAGCTGGAGTGCGAGTACGAGCTGTACGTGACGCGGGCCCGGTACGCGGAGGAGCTGAACCGGCGGTGGGTGGCGCTCCTCGACGAGATGGTCGACGATCCGGCCGGCGGCGAGGAGGCGGAGGCGATCGCCGAGGAGCTGTCCCGGGCGCGGCGGCACATGGCCGCGGAGCAGCAGTCTGCCGCCCAGTGGAGCGCGGAGCTGCTACGGGACCGGCGCCGCTTCGACCGGATCTTCGAGCCGTTCAGCGCCATCCCCATCGTGCCGCAGCAGGCGGCCGGCGACTCGTCGGGGCGGGCCGGAACGGCGACGCCGGCCGACCACGATCTCGTCGCCGGCCCACGTCGAGTTGACCATCGGGTGGCGCTTGACC